>JAFMJA010000036.1 GCA_017853735.1 Burkholderiaceae bacterium
AAGGGCTGGGCGGTCTGGCAGGAGGTCGAGCAGTACATGCGGCGTGTCTACCGTGACAACGGCTATCTGGAGGTCAAGGCGCCGCAGATCATTGACAAGGCGCTGTGGGAGAAGACCGGCCATTGGGACAAGTACCGTGAGCACATGTTCACCACGGAGAGTGAGAAGCGAGATTACGCGCTCAAGCCGATGAACTGCCCAGGACACATCCTGATCTACAAGCAGGGGGTCAAGAGCTACCGGGATCTGCCCTTGCGCCTGGGGGAATTTGGCCAGTGTCATCGTAACGAGCCCACCGGTGGCCTGCACGGCATCATGCGGGTGCGCGGCTTCACCCAGGATGATGGTCATATTTTCTGCACCGAAGACCAGATCCTGCCTGAGTGCGTGGCCTTTACCGCCTTGCTGCAAAAGGTGTACCGGGACTTTGGGTTCACCGACATCATTTACAAGGTGGCCACCCGACCCGAAAAGCGCATTGGCTCCGACGCCCTGTGGGACAAGGCCGAAGCCGCCCTGATGCAGAGCCTGAAGGCTGCCCGGTGCGATTTCGAGGTGGCGCCGGGCGACGGCGCTTTTTATGGACCCAAGATCGAATACACCCTCAAAGACGCGATTGGCCGGCATTGGCAGTGCGGCACTATCCAGGTCGACTTCTCCATGCCCGAGCGTCTGGACGCCGAATATGTCGGTGAGGACGGCATGCGCCATCGCCCGGTGATGTTGCACCGCGCCATTCTGGGCAGTCTGGAGCGTTTTATTGGCATTTTGATCGAGGAGCATGCGGGCGCGTTGCCCACCTGGCTGGCGCCGGTGCAGGTTTCAGTGCTCAATATCACCGATGCCCAGGCGGATTACTGTCTGGAAATTGCTGAAAAACTCAAGAAATCTTTGCCAAATCAAGAACTTAGACTGCAAACCGA
This sequence comes from Burkholderiaceae bacterium, assembly GCA_017853735.1. GTDB lineage: Bacteria > Pseudomonadota > Gammaproteobacteria > Burkholderiales > Burkholderiaceae_C > Hylemonella. The sequence goes on from JAFMJA010000036.1 coordinate 924, forward strand.
CCTGCGCAACGAGAAAATAACGTATAAAATACGGGAGCACTCGATGCAAAAGCTGCCCTACATCCTGGTCGCGGGCGACAAGGAAAAAGCAGCTGGTGCCGTTGCAGTGCGTGCCCGGGGTAATAAAGACCTCGGTGTGATGTCCCTCGAAGCCTTTGTGCAATTGATCGCGGCGGACATTGCTCACAAGTCAGTCGAACAGGCTCCACAGGGTCAGTAAGTCAGATTTTTGGTGCGCATTGGGCGGTGGGTCGCCGCCTTCGGGCGGCATTGCTTTAAGGAATGAAACCATCGCTACTGAATTTCGTGACCGTCGTCAACGCGAGGAACGCAAGCACCGCTTGAACCGAGAAATCATGGCTCCTGAGGTACGTATCTCAGGCCCCGAGAACGAGCCCATGGGCGTAGTCAGCCTCTCCGAGGCCCTGCGTCTGGCTGGCGAAATGGATGTGGATCTGGTTGAGATTGCACCCATGGCCACCCCGCCGGTTTGCCGGCTGATGGACTACGGTAAGTTCAAGTACCAGGAGCAGAAAAAGGCGGCGGAGGCGAAAGCCAAGCAAAAGGTGATTGAAGTCAAGGAGATCAAGTTCCGCCCTGGAACGGATGACGGTGACTACAACATCAAGTTGCGCAATATCCGGCGCTTTCTGGAAGAAGGCGACAAATGCAAGATCACGCTGCGCTTTCGGGGGCGCGAGATCACGCACCAGGAGTTGGGATTGGCGATGCTGGAACGGATGAGGACCGACTTGGGCGATTCGATTGTGGTCGAACAGTTCCCCAAGCTGGAAGGCCGGCAGATGATCATGATGATCGCGCCAGGCAAGAAAAAAGGCGGGAGCGTTTCGCTCAAGCCGGCTGCCGAGGCAGCCTAGTTTTATCTGTCAGAGCTTTGTCTCTGGTGGGTTGGCAGCATGGCCTGGCCTTGCTGCCTTGAGTGGTGTAGCAGCACCGCTCAACGGGAAGCCGATAGGCGACCCCTAAAAGTGGCTCGGGGCCGACAAGTGCCGGAAAAGGTTTCCGGACGCCTCACGAGCACAAGTAAAAAGGAGCATTCACATGCCCAAAATGAAGACCAAGAGCAGCGCCAAAAAGCGCTTTCGTGTTCGTCCGGGGGGTACCGTCAAGCGCGGTCAAGCCTTCAAGCGTCACATCCTGACCAAGAAGACCACCAAGAACAAACGCCATCTGCGTGGTGCGGTTGCCGTGCATGAGACCAACATGGGTCACATGGCGCAAATGCTGCCCGGCACCGGTATTTAATTAACGACGAACAAGGAGTACTCATATGCCTCGCGTCAAACGTGGTGTAACCGCCCGCGCCCGTCACAAGAAAGTTCTCGCCCTGGCCAAGGGTTTCCGCGGTCGCCGCGGCAATGTCTTCCGTATCGCCAAAGAGGCGGTGATGAAGGCCGGCCAGTATGCCTACCGGGATCGTCGTGCCAAGAAGCGCGTGTTCCGTCAGCTCTGGATCGCTCGTATCAATGCGGCGGCCCGTCAGTGCGGTTTGACCTACAGCCAATTTGCCAACGGCCTGAAGAAAGCCGAGATTGCCATCGACCGCAAGGTGCTGGCTGATATTGCTGTCAACGACATGGCGGCATTTGCCGGCATTGTGGAGCAGGTCAAGGCCAAGCTGGCTGCTTGATTCACCAGACCAGGGCCACACGCAAGTGTGGTCCTGCAAAGAACAAGGGCTAGAGCTTTTTGCAGAGCTTTAGCCCTTTGCTTTTGCAAAATCCCATCGACCGCAGGAATCACATGAACGAGTTGGACGCCATCGTTGCCAGTGCCAAGCTTGCTTTTTCCCAGGCCACGACGCCGCCTGAGCTGGAGAATGCCAAGGCGCGTTTTCTGGGCAAGACCGGCAGCATCACCGAGCTGATGAAAGGCATGGCCGCGCTGAGCGTGGAGGAAAAAAAGTCGCGCGGTGCTGCGATCAACCTGGCCAAACAGGCTATTGAAGCCGAATTGAACGCCAGTCGCCAAGCGCTGGCCGATGCAGAGTTGCAAAAGCAGTTGCACGCCGAGGCGCTGGATGTCACCCTGCCTGGACGCGAACGGGGCCTGGGGGGCTTGCATCCGGTTTCACTCACCATGGAGCGCATCGAGGCGATTTTTGGCTCCATGGGATTTGAGGTGGCCCAAGGCCCGGAGATTGAGGCCGACTGGTACAACTTCACCGCACTCAACACCCCTGAAGACCATCCGGCGCGTTCCATGCACGACACGTTCTATGTCGAAGGTGGCAGCGAAAAAGTACCCAACCTCTTGCGCACCCATACCAGCCCGGTCCAGGTGCGCCACGCGCTACAACATGTCAAATTGCACCAGGCGGCCATGGATGCGGGGCAGCCCATGCCGGAAATCCGGGTGATCGCGCCTGGGCGCACCTACCGTGTCGACAGCGACGCCACCCATTCCCCCATGTTTCACCAATGTGAAGGGCTGTGGCTTGGTGAGAATGTTAGTTTCAAGGATCTCAAATACCTGTTCACCGAGTTCTGCCGCACTTTTTTTGAAAGCGACGATCTGGTGCTGCGCTTTCGTCCCAGCTTTTTCCCCTTCACCGAGCCCAGCGCGGAAATTGACATTCAGTTTCAGCAGGGCCCCTTGGCGGGTCGCTGGCTGGAGGTTGCCGGTTCTGGCCAGGTGCATCCGAATGTGGTGCGCCATATGGGGCTGGATCCGGAAAAACACATCGGTTTTGCCTTTGGCATGGGCCTGGATCGCTTCACCATGCTGCGTTACGGGGTCAATGACCTGAGACTGTTCTTTGATGGCGACTTGCGTTTCCTGTCGCAATTCCGCTGATACCCTGAATTCGAGAAAACCTGACCATGCAATTCCCAGAGTCCTGGCTGCGCGAGTTCTGTGACCCGCCGCTTTCCACCCAGCAACTGGCTGACGCGCTCACCATGGCGGGTCTGGAGGTGGAAGACCTACGGCCGGTTGCGCCGTCATTCACCCATGTGGTGGTGGGTGAAATCCGGGAGGCTGTGCAGCATCCCAATGCCGATCGCCTGCGCGTGTGCCAGGTGGATGTGGGGCAGGGGGCTTTGCTGAACATCGTCTGTGGCGCGCCCAATGCGCGTGCTGGCATCCGGGTGCCCTGCGCCCTGGTGGGTGCCCAACTTCCCCCGGGAGAAGACGGCCAGCCCTTCACCATCAAACTTGGCAAGTTACGTGGTGTGGAAAGTCAGGGCATGCTCTGCTCAGCGCGTGAACTCAAGCTTTCAGATGACCACGGCGGCTTGCTGGAACTCGCCGCCCATGCGCCGATTGGCCAGAACCTGCGTGAGCACCTGTTGCTGGATGACACCCTGTTCACCTTGAAGCTCACCCCCAACCTGGCGCACTGTCTCTCGGTCTATGGCGTAGCACGCGAAGTGGCTGCGCTCACCGGCGCCCCGCTGAAAACGCCCCACATTCCAGCTGTTCCAGCGACGATCGCTGACATCCAGCCTGTGCGAATCAGTGCTCCGGATCTGTGTGGTCGTTTTTCCGGTCGCGTTGTGCGCCATGTCAACACACAGGCCGCTACCCCGCCCTGGATGGTGGAGCGTCTGGCGCGCTGCGGCCAGCGCAGCGTCACCGCCCTGGTGGATATCTCCAACTATGTGATGTTCGAATTGGGCCGGCCTACGCATATTTTTGACCTGGACAAGATCCAGGGCGCGCTGGACGTGCGCTGGGGACGCCCCGGTGAACAGCTCAAACTGCTCAACGGCAACACCGTCACGGTCGATGGCGAGGTTGGCGTCATCGCTGATGCACATCAGGTGGAATCGTTGGCAGGCATCATGGGTGGCGATGCCACCGCGGTCTCGGATGACACCCGTCATGTTTATGTTGAGGCGGCCTTCTGGTGGCCCAAGGCAATTGCTGGACGTTCGCGCCGTTACAATTTTTCCACCGATGCCGGTCACCGCTATGAGCGCGGGGTGGACCCAGAACTCACCGTCGCGCATATCGAGCGCATCACCCAGTTGATCCTTGATATTTGTGGCACCCCTGAAACTGCCTGTGGCCCGATCGATGATCAACAGGTCCAATTGCCACAGGCCCAGCCGGTGAGCTTGCGGGTGGCGCGCGCAGCCAAGATCATCGGCATGCCGCTCACCCAGTCGCAATGCGCTGACGCACTTGGACGACTGGGCTTGTCTCTGGTCGAGGGCCAAGGCACCATCACGGTGACACCGCCCCTGTACCGATTTGACCTGCAGATCGAAGAAGACCTGATTGAGGAAGTGGCACGGATGATCGGCTATGACAAGCTGCCCCATACGCCGCCCCTGGCACCGGTAACGCCCCGTCCTCAGACCGAAAGCCAGCGCAGCAGCTTTGTGCTGCGCCGCCAACTGGCGGGACTGGGTTACCAGGAAACCATCAACTACAGCTTTGTCGATGAGCGTTGGGAGCGCGAGTTGGCTGGCAATGGCGCACCCATCCGCTTGTTGAATCCGATCGCCAGCCAGATGGGGGTGATGCGCTCCTCCCTGATGGGTTCTTTGCTACAGGTTCTCAAATTCAACCAAGATCGCAAAGCCGCACGGGTACGCGTGTTTGAGTTGGGCCGTGTTTTCCTGCGCGACGATACGGTGGCGGACTCGGTCAGCACGGTCCAGGGTTTTTCCCAGCCCATGCGTCTGGCTGGTCTGGCCTGCGGTCCCACCGACGCCCTGCAATGGGGCCGGAAAGAGCAGCAGCTTGATTTTTATGATGTCAAGGGTGATGTGGAGGCTTTGCTGTTCCCAAAGATTGCCCACTTCGAAGCTGCCAGCCATCCGGCCATGCACCCCGGGCGTTGTGCCCGTGTCATGCTCGAAGGCCAGGAAATCGGTTTCATCGGCGAATTGCATCCAAGATGGCGACAGGCCTACGAACTGAACCAGATACCCGTGCTGTTTGAACTTGAACTTGATGCGCTCCTGCAGCGCACACTCAAACAAGCCCAGGCGGTTGCCAAGCACCAGTTTGTCGAACGTGATCTGGCTTTGGTCGTCCCTGAGCAGGTAAGCCACGACAGTCTTTTACGATCCATTCAAGCGGCGCCCACGCAGGGCTTGCTGCAAAACCTGGTGCTGTTTGATGTCTACCGGCCCAAGCCAGGAACGCTTGCCGCAGGCATGGCCGCAGGAGAAAAAAGCCTGGCAGTTCGAATCACCTTTGGCAGTGAGGCGCATACACTGACCGATGAGCAGGTGGAGCAGGCGGTGCATGCGATCATGGATAAACTGAGGGTGGACCTGGGAGCGCGGCAGCGCGCATAAGCTGGCCTGAGCGCATATTGCGCCTGGCTGAATCAGAGCAAGATCATGGAAATCACGGTTGAAAGTCTTGAAACGCAGGCCCTGACCAAGGCTCAGCTGGCAGAGTTGCTGTTCGAACGCATTGGCCTGAACAAGCGTGAAGCCAAGGACATGGTGGATGCTTTTTTCGAGCTGATTGTGGACCACCTGATTGAAGGCCAGGATGTGAAAATTTCTGGCTTTGGAAACTTCCAGATACGCACCAAAGCTCCACGCCCCGGCCGCAACCCGCGCACTGGCGAAGCCATCCCGATCGGTGCGCGGCGAGTGGTCACCTTTCACGCCAGCCATAAACTTAAAGACCAGATTCAGGACGATCTGGCCCCCCTCGACTCCGAATGGAGTGATGCCTGAGGCGTGAATCTGCCAACCTTGTCGGGTGCTTGGAACCAATTCACCGATATCTGCTGACAAGCCTTTGCAGGCGGGCTCAAGTTGGAGTAACCTTAGCACCTGTCTTTCTTTCTGACGTCCTTCATGGAGAGTTCCCTGCCCCCGATTCCAGCCAAGCGCTACTTCACCATTGGTGAGGTGAGCGATCTGTGTGGCGTCAAGCCGCATGTGTTGCGCTACTGGGAGCAAGAATTCACGCAATTGAGGCCCATGAAAAGGCGCGGCAACCGTCGTTATTACCAGCACCACGAAGTTCTCATGATCCGTCGCATTCGCGACCTGCTCTATGACCAGGGCTTTACCATCAGTGGCGCGCGCAACAAGATGCAGGAAATTTTGCAAGCCGAACGTGACCAGCGCCGTAACGGGGTGGTCGTCTCGCCGCCCATTGCTGATCCAAGCAGACAGTCGCTTGCTCAAGATGGAGACCAGGAGGTGGCGCTGCCCAGTTCGGAGTGGTTGCGCTCGGTGGCGGGTGAGGCACCTCAGGCCTTGCTGATGATTCGTCACGAGTTGCATGCCATTCGTGATCTGCTCAGCGCGACTGCAGAATCCTCAGCGCCCCAAGGTATAATTCATCGCTTCGGCGTGTAGCGCAGCCTGGTAGCGCACTTGCATGGGGTGCAAGGGGTCGCGAGTTCGAATCCCGCCACGCCGACCAGTATCAACAAGGGTTAGCAGATGTGTATCTGCTAACCCTTTTGTCTTGCTGGTGTACCAGCCGGGTTATTCGCGAGTGGGCTGGGTTGGGTCGCTTTTTGATCGGGGTTCGAGGGGCGGGCTATACTGGATCGCGAAGCCAGTTCTTTGCATAGAGCCTGACCTGATGAAGGGCCTGCCCGCGCAGCGCATGCTTGCAAAAAATCCTTGATGACAACAAGAGATGTGGGCATGCTGGCATGATCCGCATCAAATTGCCGGTCTTTATGCCTCGGTAGACTGAACCTAGGAGATAGCGGTGTACTTGTACTTCATGACAGCCGTCAACCGGATCTATCCAGCCATCAGGAGGTGCGATGTCTGAAGTTGTTGAAAAAAAAGTACCTGGCACACATCAGTTGATTCGGCACACCGTCGCCCTGGTGCTGGCTGGGGGCAGGGGGTCGCGGCTCAAGCAACTGACTGACAACCGCGCCAAGCCGGCTGTGTATTTCGGTGGCAAATTCAGGATCATTGATTTTGCCCTGTCCAATTGCCTGAATTCGGGCATTCGTCGCATGGCGGTGGTGACACAGTACAAGTCGCATTCGCTGATGCGACACATGCAGCGCGGCTGGAGTTTTTTGCGCGCTGAGCTCAATGAGATGATTGATTTGCTGCCCGCGCAGCAACGGGTCGGCGAAGAGCATTGGTACCGCGGCACCGCCGATGCGATTTTCCAGAACCTGGACATCATCCGTTCGAGCAAGCCAAATTACATTGTGATCCTGGCTGGCGACCATGTGTACAAGATGGATTACTCCATCATGGTGAAAGACCATGTGATCCAGGGCGCCGGCTGCACCGTGGGCTGCATCAGCGTGCCGCGCCAGGAGGCCAGTGCTTTCGGCGTGATGGCCATTGATGAGCAGCGGCGTGTGGTTTCCTTTGTCGAAAAGCCCGCAGATCCACCGGCCATTCCGGGGCAGCCAGACCGGGCGCTGGCCAGCATGGGTATTTATGTGTTCGATGCAGACTACCTCTACCAGCTGCTCGAATCCGACTTGGCCGACCCGAATTCCGAGCACGACTTTGGCAAAAATGTGATCCCGGTGGCGGTGGCACAGGGGCGGGCCTGGGCCCATCCCTTTGACATGTCCTGTGTGTCCACTCGGCCAGACACTGCGCCTTATTGGCGCGATGTGGGCACCATCGATGCCTTCTGGGAAGCAAACCTTGATCTGGCGTCCACCGTGCCGGAGCTGGACATTTACGATACCAACTGGCCAATCTGGACATCCCAGCGCCAATTGCCGCCCGCCAAGTTTGTACCCGATCAAAATGGCCAGCACGGGACAGTGGTCAACACCCTGATTTCGGGGGGCTGCGTGGTAAATGGCTCGCATGTGGCTTACGCGGTGCTGTTTTCCGAGGTGCGCGTGGAATCTTTCTGCCGGATCGAGGAAGCGGTGATCCTGCCCAATGTCACCATCAAGCGCAATTGCCGCCTGCGCAAGGTGGTGATCGACCGCGGATGCGTCATTCCCGAAGGCCTGGTGGTTGGCGAAGACGCCCAAGCCGATCAGGAGCGCTTTGAGCGCACCGCCGGTGGTGTGGTGCTGATCACCCGGCCCATGCTGGCGCGCCTGGCTCTTTAGACCATGTCCGTGAAGCCTGCTGTCTTACAGGTTAGCGCTGAAATGTTTCCCCTGCTCAAGACAGGGGGACTGGCTGATGTGGCGGGCGCATTGCCGCTTGCCTTGCAGCAGGCAGGGGCCGATGTGCGCGTGCTCCTGCCCGGGTTTGCGCCTGTCTTGGCCGACTTGGAACATGCGGTGCTTGTGGCAGATGTGGTGTCGCCCTGGGGATCGACAAGCCATCTTCGCTTTGGCCGCCTGCGCAGTTCGGGCCTGCCTGCCTATGTGCTGGATGCTCCCCACTACTACCAGCGGGAGGGCTCCCCCTACGAAGACGCCAAGCGGCGCGCCCACGCTGACAACCACCGTCGTTTTGCTCTGCTGGGCTGGGTGGGGGCAAAACTGAGCCATGGCCTGGATAAAACCTGGCAGCCCAACATCGTGCACAGCCATGACTGGCATGCAGCGCTCACCCCGGCTTATGCATCGTTTGCGGGTGCTGCTGGCGCAGCGCCAGTACAGGTTTACACCATCCACAACCTGGCGTACCAAGGGCTGTTTTCTCGTGCGCAATTTGTGGAGCTGGGCCTGCCGGCCAAGGCATTTGCCATCCAGGGGCTGGAGTTCCACGACCAGATGTCTTTCATGAAGGCGGGTCTCTTTTATGCCGATCACCTGACCACCGTCAGCCCCAGTTATGCGCAGGAAATCCAGACGCCCGAGCAGGGCTGTGGATTGGATGGCCTGCTGCGCGAACGCTCGGCCTGCCTGACTGGCATCCTCAATGGGGTGGATGAGACAGTCTGGGACCCGGCTCAAGATCCTGCCATCGTGGCCACCTACCACGCTCAGCGTCCCCAGGGCAAAACCCGCTGCAAAGCTGCCCTGCAGGCGCGCATGGGGCTTGCAGTGCAGCCCAATGCCTTGCTGTTTGGCATTGTCAGCCGATTGACCGAACAAAAAGGCCTGCAGCTGGTGCTGTCGGCGGTTGATGATTTGCTGGCCTGGGGCGGACAGCTGGTTGTGCTGGGCTCGGGTGATCCAGCTTTGGAGCAAGCCTGGCGGCAACTGGCCATCGATCACCCCGGCGCGGTGGCGGTGCATGTGGGCTATGACGAAGACCTGGCGCATCAGGTCTTTGCCGGCACCGACGTGACCCTGGTGCCCTCTCGCTTTGAACCTTGCGGGCTGACCCAGATGTATGGCCTGAAGTACGGCAGCCTGCCCTTGGTGCATCGGGTCGGTGGCCTGGCCGACACCGTGGAGGACTGCTCGCTGGAGAACCTGGACAGCGGACGGGCCAATGGATTCGTGTTTCACCCGTTTCAGGTCAATGCACTGCGCCGCGCCATCGAGCGCGCCTTTGCGCTCTATAAGCGCAGTGCACAGTGGCGCGCGGTGCGGTCCGGCGCCATGCGTCAGCCGCTGGGCTGGGAAGCCGCCGCCTCGCAATACATGGCTTTGTACAGAAGTCTCTTGGCCAAATGAGCGCCGAGGTATTACGGCAGCGTCGTGCCGGCGTGGTCTTGCACCCCACCTCGCTGCCGGGCCCCCATGGCAGCGGCGACCTGGGGCCCAATGCCTATTACTTCGTGGACTGGTTGCATACCGCCGGCCAGACCCTTTGGCAAACCCTGCCTCTGGGGCCTATCGGACCTGGCGACTCACCCTATATGAGTCAGTCGGCGATGGCGGGCAACCCCCTGTTGGTGGCGCTGGAACCGCTGGTCGAGCAAGGCTGGCTCGATGCAGCTGAACTGCGGCAGGATTTTGATCCCTTGCGGGTGGACTATGCGCGTGTGGTCCCCTGGCGGATGCAGCAATTGCGCAGGGCTTTTGACGGGTTCCTGCAGGCCACGGCCGGCCGGCCCCACCCAGCCCTGCAAGCCTGGCGTGAGGCGCAGGCCTGGTGGCTGCAGGACTATGTCCTGTTCATGGCGCTTGATCAGGCCCATGGTTCTGGGGACTGGACCCATTGGCCACCTGCCCTGGCCCGACGCGAGCCTGCGGCCCTGCAATCGGCACTGGCGGCGCACGGCGTCGAGCTGGAATTCTGGAGCTTTGTCCAATGGCAGTTCGATCTGCAGTGGCAGGCCCTGAAAGACTATGCGCACAGCAAGCAAGTGCTGCTGGTGGGCGATCTGCCGATTTTTGTGGCCCATCACAGCGCAGACTGTTGGGCCAATGCCCATCTCTTTGAACTGGATGCACAAGGTCAGCCAAGGGTGGTGGCGGGTGTACCACCTGACTTTTTTTCGCAAGCGGGCCAGCTCTGGGGCAACCCTCTGTACAACTGGCCAGCCATGCGCAAAGACAACTACCGATGGTGGGTGGCACGGCTGCGCCGGCAGTATGCTCTCAGCGACATTGTTCGGATCGACCATTTTCGGGGCTTTGTCGATTATTGGGAGATCGATGCGGGTGCACCATCTGCCTTGCAGGGGCGCTGGCAAAGTGGCCCAGGCCAGGCGCTGTTTGATGCACTGAAGAAAGCGCTGGGCGAGCTGCCCATCATTGCTGAAGACCTGGGCATCATCACCGATGAAGTACACGCTCTACGTGACTACACCGGTTTTCCGGGCATGCGGGTGTTGCAGTTCGCATTTGGCGGCGATGCATCCCATCCCTATCTGCCGCATAACTTCGAGGCCAATACCGTGGTCTACACCGGCACCCATGACAACGACACCGCCCGCGGCTGGTGGGCCAGCTGCAGCGCACGCGAACGGGCATTTGCCAGGCAATACCTGGCCTGCGATGACGCCAATATGCCTGGGGCCCTGTTGCGTGCGGCCCTGTTGTCGGTGGCGGCATGGTCCATGTGCCCGTTTCAGGATGTACTGGGCCTGGATGGTTCGCACCGCATGAACACGCCAGGTGCGCTGGGCTGCTGGAGCTGGCGCTTCAGTTGGGACTGGGTGGGCCCCGAAGCCGCCTTGCAACTGAGCCAGCTCAGTGCGCTGGGCGGGCGCTGCGATCTGCGGGCCTTGCAACTGCCCGAATGAGCGCCAGGGCGGATCAGCGCACCCGTTTGAGCAAGACCAGGCTGTGCGCCAACACCTGGCATGTGGCCTGGCTGCTGCCGCTCCAATTGCTGTGCCCGTGCAGACTGGCGCTATCGAGCACGCCAGCCCAGTCGCCTGCGGGCAAGGCGAAATCCTGGCTCTGCGCGCCGGCGTTGAGCAATAGCATCAGGGGCGAGGTGGTGCCACCAGCTTGGCCGATCTGGCAGGCCAGGCAGCGGTCATGGATGTCCTGCCAATCGCCAAATTCCATGGGATGGCCATCCGCCCGGTACCAGGCCAGATCAGCAAGACCATTTGCATCGGCCACACCGTGGTACCAGTGATCGGCAAAGGGTCGCAGCTCCCGGCGGATTCCTAAAACGGTCTGGGTGAAGCGCAGCAGGTCACTATCCTGCCCTTGCCAATCCAGCCAGGTGGTGGTGTTGTCCTGGCAATAGGGGTTGTTGTTGCCGCCCTGGCTATGACCCAACTCGTCGCCGGCCAGCAACATCGGGGTGCCTTGCGCGAGCAAGGTGCTGGCCAGCAAGGCACGTTGCAGTCGTTGGCGCAGTTGCTGCACCTCAGGCCGTGCGCTGGGGCCTTCCTCTCCGGCATTGAAGTTGTGCTCGTGGTGGTGCCCATCCAGGTTGTTCTCGCCATTGGCCAGGTTATGCCGATAGGAGTAACTGACCAGATCGAGCAGATTGAAGCCATCATGGGCGCACACATAGTTGACCGAGCTGTGCGGCCTGCGGCGCTGGGCCTGGTACAGGTCGGAGGATCCGCACAAGCGCATGGCCAACTCACCGCGGCTGATGGACGCTGGTGCCTCAGGCGCGGCCGCAGCCTGCACCCAGTAGCGACGCAAGGTGTCGCGAAACTGGTCGTTCCACTCGAGCCAGCCGCGTGGAAAGCCGCTCAGCTGGTAGCCTCCGAGCCCGATGTCCCAGGGCTCGGCAATCAGCTTGACGCGGCTGAGCACCGGGTCTTGGGCCACCGCGGTGAAAAAGGCATTGTGGGCGCTGAACCCATGGTCGTTACGCCCGAGCGCGCTGGCCAGGTCAAAACGAAAGCCATCAACCCGCAGCTCACTCGCCCAGTAACGCAAACTGTCCATGATCATTTGCAGCACCCGGGGATGGCGCATATTCAGTGAATTGCCGCAACCGCTGAAATTTTTGTAATCGGCCGGGTCGTGGTCTTCCACCCAGTAATAGCTCAGGTTGTCGAGACCACGAAAACTCAAGCTGGGGCCGTGGGCATCGCTTTCAGCGCTGTGGTTGTAGACCACATCCAGAATCACTTCGATGCCAGCCTCATGCAAGGCACGCACCATGGCACGAAATTCTTCAAGTGGCGTCAGACCTTCTGCACCACTGGCCAGCCGTGGATCGACACAGAAAAAGCCCAGTGTGTTGTATCCCCAGTAATTGCTCAGACCAAGCTTGACCAGGCGTTCCTCGCTGATCCGGTAGTGCACCGGCAGCAGGCTCACAGCAGTCACACCCAGGGATTGCAAATGGGCAATCGAGGCTGGATGGGCCAAGCCCGCAAAGCTGCCCCGCAATGCGGCAGGCACAGCGGGATTGCGCTGGGAAAACCCTTTGACATGGCATTCGTACAGCACGGTCTGCGCAAGTGGGATGGACAGTGCTGGCCCGGAGTCCTGCCTGGACAGGGGAGCGCAAACCCGAGCCTTGAGCGCGATGCGGGCGTTGTCCTGTGGGTCGGCCTCTTGTGCTGGCGTGCTGGCCCCGTCGAAGTGGGAGCTGTCCCAGACAAATTCCCCGACGATGTCGCGCGCGTAGGGATCGAGCAGCAGTTTGGCGGGGTTGAAGCGCAGGCCTTGCCCGGGCTGCCAGGGGCCGTGAGCACGCAGGCCATAGATCAGACCAGGGCCAGCGCCCGGCAAGTAGCCATGCCAGACATCGCCCTCGCTGCGATGCAGGGCCAGTTGTCCTGTTTCCAACTTGCCCGTCTTGTCGAACAGGCACAGCGTCATGGACTGGGCATGCGCGGAAAAGACGGCGAAGTTCACACCCTGGCCGTCATAGTGCGCCCCCAGGGGCCAGGACTTTCCTGGGCGCAGGCTGATGCCGCTCATGGCTGCCATGCCAGAAACATGACTGACAGAGGCGGCAGGCACAGGGTGATGGACTGTGCTTGCCGGTGCAGGGGCTTCGCCTGGCTGAGCACCCGGCCATCGCCCAAGACGACCCCGCTGCCACCGTAACGGCTGTGGTCGGTGTTCAGAACTTCCCGGTAGCTGCCCGCCCGAGGTACCCCCAGGCGGTAGTCACGCCAGACATTGGGGGTGAAATTGGCGACCACCAGCAGATCTTCCTGGGAGGGCTGGCCGCGTCGCACGAAAGCCAGCACACTGCGCTGGGCGTCTTCGTGTGACAGCCATTCAAAGCCATCGTGGCTGAAGTCCCGCGCATGCAGGGCTGGCGTGTTTCGGTACAGATGGTTCAGGTCGCGCACCAGATTTTGCACGCCGGCATGCCTGGGATCGTCCAGCAGATGCCAATCCAGGCTTTGCTCATGGTTCCACTCGCGAAGCTGGGCAAATTCGCAGCCCATGAAGAGCAGTTTTTTCCCGGGATGGGCAAACTGGTAACCCAGCAGCGCGCGAACATTGGCAAACTGTTGCCAGCGGTCACCCGGCATTTTGCTCAGTAGTGAGCCTTTGCCATGCACCACTTCATCGTGCGACAGGGGTAGCACAAAGTTTTCGTTGAAGGCGTAGACCATGCTGAAGGTCAGCTCGCCGTGGTGATGTTGACGGTAAATGGGGTCGCGTTGCAGGTAGCGCAGGGTGTCGTTCATCCAGCCCATGTTCCATTTGTAGTGAAAACCCAGACCACCGGCATAGGTGGGCTGCGTGACGGCAGGAAAGGCTGTGGACTCTTCGGCCAGCGTGATGGCCTGGGCTTGCTCGGCACCGATGATCTCATTGAGTCTTTTCAAAAAAGCAATGGCTTCGAGGTTTTCACGCCCGCCGTGAATATTGGGTATCCATTGTCCGGGCTCACGGCTGTAGTCGCGGTACAGCAGCGAGGCGACCGCGTCCACCCGCAGCCCGTCCACGCCAAAGCGTTCCAACCAGTACAGCGCATTGCCCACCAGAAAGTTGGCCACTTCCTTGCGTCCGAGGTTGTAGATCAGGGTCTCCCAGTCCTGGTGAAAACCCTCCAGCGGGTTGGCGTACTCGTAGAGCGCGGTGCCATCAAATTGCGCCAGGCCGTGCGGATCGATGGGAAAGTGGGCCGGCACCCAGTCCAGGATCAGTCCAATGCCAGCCTGATGGCAGCGCTCGACCAATCGCGCGAAACCTGCCGGCTCGCCAAAGCGGGCCGTCGGCGCATACAGGCCGGTCGGCTGGTAGCCCCAGGAGCCATCAAATGGGTGCTCACTGATCG
>JAFMJA010000037.1 GCA_017853735.1 Burkholderiaceae bacterium
ACCAGGGACCTACGGATTAACAGTCCGGCGCTCTACCGACTGAGCTATCGGGGAAAAGTCGCTGAATTATAACGTTGAAAAATTGAAAGTCGGCTAACTGTTAACTGTTTCTTAAGCTGTGATCGGCTGCTTTGTTGATCAGGGCAATGAGTTGCAGTACTGCCGACTCCGGATCACGCGCTCCCGTGATGGCGCGCACCACAGCAATTGACCCGACCCCACTGGGCAAGACCTGTGACAGGTTGTTGGCATCAATACCGCCAATGGCCACCAGGGGGTAATTGCGCATCAAGCGAGCATAGGCACGCAGCCGCCCAGTTCCCTGGGGTGGCGTGGGCATACGCTTGAGCGTGGTGGGAAAGACCGCGCCCATGGCAATGTAGCTGGGGCTGAAGCGGTCGGCATGAATCATTTCAGCGTAACCATGACTGGACAATCCCAGGCGTAATCCTGCATGACGAATAGCCAAAAGATCTGCCGTTGCCATGTCTTCCTGGCCGAGATGCACGCCATAAGCGCCGGCAGCAATGGCCTCGCGCCAATGGTCGTTGATGAACAGCAGGGAGTTGGTGCCCTGTACCGCCTGCACGGCGGCTTGCACTTCATCACGAATGGCACGGGCATCGTCAGATTTGAACCGCAATTGCAGGGTCGTTACACCGGCGCGCGCCATACGGCCGACCCATTGCGCCGACGGCAGCACGGCGTACAAGCCCAGCGCTTTCGGACAAGGCGCAAAGGCTTCTTGGCGAGGCCATGGGGCCAGGCCGAAATCTTCCGGCGCGTCTGGCCAATCATGGGGGTCAAATCGGCCGATTCGATTGGCATGGCGATGCCAGGCTTGCGCCAGACATTCTGCATCGGTTTCGATAAAACCCAGGGCCAGACTGGCGATTTTGGCGTGGCGATAGGTGGCGTCTGACTGATGGAAGACGGGTTCTGCGAAATTGTCAACCGACAAGGCCAAGTCCTGATGCGCGCTGACGATAGCCTGTGCTTCAGGGCTTGAGGGATAGAGTGAATTCATGGGTGATGCCAAAAGGGGGTGCCCAGGACAGGCGTTGAGGGTTGAGCGGCCTCCTGCTCGGCCATGGCCCCAGAGCGCCAAGCCAAGCGGCCTGCCTGGGTGGCGTTGGCAAATGCCAATGCCATGGCCGCTGGATCCTGGGACAAGGCCACCGCCGTGTTCAGCAGCACTCCGTCATAACCCCATTCCATCACCGTGCAGGCGTGAGACGGGCGGCCCAGGCCGGCATCGACAATCATGGGAACATCCAGCCGTTCGCGTAGGGTGCGCATGGCGTAAGGATTGACCGGACCCTTGCCGGTGCCAATGGGTGCGGCCCAGGGCATGACCGCCTGACAACCGACATCCACCAGTCGCTGGCATAGCACCAGATCCTCTGTGGTGTAAGGCAAAACCTTGAAGCCGTCCTTGATCAGTGCCTCGGCGGCCTCCACCAGATTGAGCGTGTCGGGTTGCAGGGTGTAGTCGTCACCAATGACTTCGAGTTTGATCCAGGATGTCTCAAAGACTTCACGGGCCATCTGGGCGGTGGTGATGGCTTCTTGCACCCCGTGGCAGCCAGCGGTGTTGGGCAAGACCGGTACGCCGAGTTGCTTGAGCAGTTGCCAGAAGGCCTGGCCACTCTCCTCCTGGATTGCGCCCTGGCGGCGCAGTGAGGCGGTCAACATGGCAGGTCGTGCCTGCTCAACTGCAGCCTGAAGCACAGCTGGCGAAGGGTAGCGCGAGGTTCCCAGCAAAAGGCGGCTGGAAAATGATTCACCATAAAGCGTGAGTAAATCCTTGTTTTCAGGAGTGGCCATCTCAGCCTCCAGTCACTGGGGAAATGATTTCAATCTGGTCGCCATCGCGCAGGCCGTGCTGGCGGTATTGGGTGCGGGGAACAAATTGGGTGTTCACCGCAGCAGCATAAGGCGGCTTGGCCTGAATCATGGCAATTGCGTCATCGAGTGTGGCCGATTCGTCCAACTCATAGGGCTGGCGGTTGATCAGTACTTTCAAGCTTCAGTCCTCGATATGAAGCGACAGCTGGACGGCCAGGGACGAATCGGCGCGTTGCACCAGGCCCAAGACCACATCCAGAAGCGCTGGCGAGATCATGAAGCCATGACGGTACAGCCCATTGATTTGTAAGGCCCGCGGTCCCAGGCGTCGGATGGCTGGTAAGTTATCTGGCAG
This sequence comes from Burkholderiaceae bacterium, assembly GCA_017853735.1. Lineage (GTDB taxonomy): Bacteria > Pseudomonadota > Gammaproteobacteria > Burkholderiales > Burkholderiaceae_C > Hylemonella. The sequence continues at coordinate 2,204 of JAFMJA010000037.1, forward strand.
GGTAGGACGGCATTGGGTGGCAACCTCCAGGATACGGGCTTCGGCAAAGCCAGGATGAACCGCATAGGCGGCACTGAGCAGCTCCAGCGTGGAGCGTACGCTGGGCGGTGAAAGATCTTCACTCTCAATTTCTGTAGCACCGATCACGAACACCTGATCTTGCTTGGGGGCAATATAGATTGGGTAGCGCGGATGAATCAGCCGGGTAGGTCGGCTCAGTTGTACATCTGGGGCGTGAATCCTCGCCACCTCACCTCGCACGCCGCGCAGTTGCGTCCACTGCGCCTGTGCGCCCAGCCCCCGGCAATCAAACAGCCAGTCGGGTTGCCCTTCATGACCCGGCGCAAAATCTTCCGGCGCACGCGCGCTATTCCAGCACAATTGCACACCCAGGGTTTGCATTTCATTCAGCAGGGACTGCAGCAATTGGCGGTTATCCAGCTGACCTTCACCTGGCAAATACAGGCCCTGGGAGAAGCGGTTTTCCAGAGCGGGTTCCAATTCGCGAATTGTCTTGCCATCGACCCGACGCATCGGGGGCAACTCTGGCAGTGCAGCTTGCGTGTTTTGCAACAATCCGGCAAAACGCAAGGCTTCTGCGGCATCCTGGCGGTGCCAAAGCACCAGGGTGCCTGATTGCTGGAAAAAGACCGGTTGGCTTAGCTTGGACAGCAATTCGGGCCAGCGCTGGAGTGCGTAGTGGCCCATGCGCACCACGCTCGGCTCGGTGATTGCCGATTCGGCCAGTGGCGCCAGCATGGCCGCGGCGATCCTGGCAGGTGATCCCAGGGCTTGCGCATCTCCTGCTTCATGGACCGTGACCCGATGTCCGGCAACAGCGAGTTGCCAGGCCAGCAGCCGACCCATCAGGCCTGCGCCCAGAACGACTGAACTTGCTGGTGCAGCGCTCATGTCAAAAAGCCCTGATAATTTTTGCCATGAGATCTGAAAAACACTACCCGCGTGTGTTGTCCATTGCGGGGTCTGATAGCGGTGGTGGTGCGGGCATCCAGGCCGACCTCAAGACCTTTTCTGCACTGGGCTGTTATGGCATGACGGCGATTACCGCCATCACAGCGCAAAACACCCAGGGGGTGCGCGCTATCCATGGCGTACCTCTTGAAATTCTTACGGCGCAGATCGATTCGGTGGTGGAGGATATTGGCGTGGATGCCGTCAAGATCGGCATGCTGCACGCGCCCGAGGTGGTGCAAGTGGTGGCGCAGGCAATACGGCGCCATGCCATGCCACATGTGGTGCTCGACCCGGTGATGGTGGCTACCAGCGGGGACAGACTGACCACTGCGGGGACTGTCGAGGTGCTGGTGCAGGAACTCTTTCCCCTGTCGGCCCTGCTGACCCCCAATCTGGATGAGGCCGAGTTGCTGCTGGGTCGCAAGATCACTCATAAAGCCGAACTGGAACCTGCGGCCATAGCCCTGCTGGCCTTGGGAGCACCAGCGGTGCTGCTCAAAGGTGGACATCTTTGCGGGCCAGAAGTGGTGGACGTATTGGTACAGCCAGGTGTCAAGCCAGTGCATTTGTACAGCCCGCGCATAGAGAGCCGCAATGTGCACGGGACCGGTTGCACCCTGTCTTCTGCCATTGCATCCTACCTTGCCATGGGCACAGACATGACGCAAGCGGTGCGTAGCGCCCGTGCATACATACTGGCCGCGATTGAGGCTGGTGCCGCTGTGCGCACAGGTCAGGGCCATGGTCCGCTCAACCATGGCTTTGCGCCGCTGGCCATGAAAATTCTGTCCTAGCAAAGTGCCCACAAAACTCACTTCTCTGTCTGGCTCGGTTCAGGGGCGGGTGCTTGCCGTCAATAGCTTGGGCCGGCTTGCCTGCTTCCCTGCGTGAGCATTACCTCAATCAGGTTCAAAGGGTTTTTCTCAGCCACCCGTCAGAACAAGACAGGTAACACCCCCAGCGAAAGTGTCCTTGGGACACAGCGATATTTTAGTCACAAGGACCTGATCCCATGAACAGGACTCAGGCCCTTGGCAAAGATCCAGCCACCCGATCAATCAAAGACGGGAGATTCAACACCCAGTACCTTGTGAAGTTTGGTGCTGGTGGTGGTGTATTGCAGATGGATTTTTCCCTTTTCAGGAAATACAAGTGCGGCTGCGCCAAAGGCAGCCAGCGCACATTCATGGAAGCCCGAGAGAATGAGCTTTTTCTTGCCCGGGTAGGTGTTGATATCGCCCACCGCGAAAATGCCAGGCACACTGGTGGAGAATTTTTCGGTGTCCACCACCAGCTGTTTGCGCTCGATCGCCAGGCCCCAATGCGCGATCGGGCCAAGTTTGGGGCTGAGTCCAAAAAAGACCAGCAGGACGTCCAGCGGGACCAGGCGCGTGACGCCATCACCGCCAGTCACCTTGACCGCGGCCAGCTGACCTTCTTTTTCTTCATAGCCGGTGATTTGACCCACGATGAACTGCATCTCGAAGCGCTCGCAGAGATCCCTCATCTTGGCGACGCTGGCAGGAGCGGCCTTGAAGCCATCGCGACGGTGCAGCAGGATCACACTCTCGGCCTTGTGCGGGCCATCCTGAGCAAAATTGAGGGTCCAGTCCAAAGCGGAGTCACCACCACCCACAACCATCAGGTTTTTACCGGCAAATTCTGCTGGATTCCTGACCCGGTAAAACAGTTGTGAGCCTTCGAACTTTTCCAGGCCATCCACTTTCAGCGTACGCGGCTCGAAAGCGCCCACACCCGCCGCAATGAAGATGGTTTTGCTCAAAAAACGGGTGCCCTTGCTGGTTTCAATAAAAAAACGACCGTCGGCCTGTTTTTCCACCACAGTGACCGTCTGACCCAGATGAAAGGTGGCACCAAAGGGCTCGATCTGCTTGAGCAGCGCATCGGTGAGTTCCTTGCCAGTACAGACCGGTATGGCCGGAATGTCATAGATCGGCTTGTCAGGGTAGAGCTCGATAGGCTGGCCACCAGGATAGGCCAGAGAGTCAATCACATGGGCTTTCATCTCCAGCAATCCCAGCTCGAAGACCTGGAACAGGCCCACTGGCCCGGCACCAATGATGACCGCATCGGTTTCGATAGGGCCTTGGTGGTTTTGGGCTGTCTGAATCACGACCTGATTGAGTTTGGGGTCCATGTGCAGCAAATTAACGAATCAGTTCCTTGAGCTTGTCGGTCTTGTCTTTCCAGTCATCGGCATCGGCGGGGGCCGCCTTGCGCTTGGTGATGCTTTTCCAGTTGGGAAGCCTGGCCAGCTCGGCGTTGAGCGCTGTCATGTGCTGCTGGTCGGCTGGCACATCCTCTTCAGCGAAGATGGCGTTGACCGGGCATTCTGGAATGCACACTGCGCAATCGATACATTCATCCGGATCGATGGTCAGGAAATTGGGCCCTTCACGGAAGCAGTCAACAGGGCAGACATCGACGCAATCGGTGTATTTGCATCGGATGCAGGATTCGGTGACGACATGGGTCATGTTAGCGATCGGGTGATAAGGTCAAAGCCCTTGATTTTATTGGCTTTTGTGCCTGTTCGCGGCGCCTGGTCAAGTTTTTCATCTGTCCTGGCAAGAGGGTTGTTCTGATGACTGGAACACGGCGTTTTTTAGTTGCTGAACCTGCAGACGCTTGAACCGACCCAGATCCAGGCGACGCGCGATGGACTTTTCCACCGGAAGGGGCTCGCCGCCCATGCGGGCAGCCAGTAATTCAGCGCACAGGCAAGAAAAGTTCAAGCCACGAGAACCCATGGCAGCACAGACCCAGAGGCCTGGATGCTCGGTCTGGTCCAGCGGCCCCACCACCGGCAGACGATCCGGGCTGTGGCAGCGCACACCGTCCCAGGCGGCCAGATTTTTGGACGAAAAAGAAGGTGCCAATGTGCTGGCCACAGCGGGCAGTAGCCGTGCGAGCCTGCTCAGATTTTCCTGCTGGTGTTGGGCTCGAGCCTGTGCGGCATCGTCCGCTTCGCCGTAGGTGGCCCCGGCATACCAGGCCAGGCCCTGTGCTGTGGGAACCCTTGGGATCAGGCTGCCCAGTCCGTTGACCGGATAGGGGGGGAAAAGTGTCGCATCACCCTCCAGGTGTTTGCCATGACTGAGCAAGCCATAGACCGACTGCAGAGGAGGGAGCATGGGTGCATACTGCGTCGCGGGCAGAAGGGCGGAGGTGCCAGACGCATTGGCCAATACGACATGCGCAGTTCTGCCGAGCGGATGGCCGTGTTGGTCCAGCAGCTCCCAACCCTGGTCAATCCGTTTGAGCCGATGCACGCTGCGGCGACCTAAAAATTCAACCCCCTGGGTGGACAACCAGGCGCGTACCAGGGTAGACGGCTTGATCCAGCAGGCCTGTGGGTGCCAAATTTCCAGCGCCGGTTCTGCTCCCTCAAGCCAGCACCTGTTTTCAGATCCACCCAGCTGCGACAGATCGGTCCGGTCTTGTGGCCACCAGGCGGGTAGGCCCGCGGGTCGCTCCAGTCGGCGCTCCAGCACGCCGGTAGGCGACCAGTCCTCATCCATGTGCAACAGACGATTGGCCTCTTGTCGGGTCAGGCGCAGGCCAGCCCGAGACAGACGCGAGCGCGGGCTGTCATCGCTGGACACATGAGGAACCAGTAAACCCACTGGCAGACCTGAGGCACCCGAGGCTGGCCCCGCTGCAGCATCGAAGACACTGACCTGCCAGCCCCTGCGGGCCAATGAGGCGGCCACTGCGGCGCCAGCCAAGCCAGCACCAATGACAACGCACTCATCAGGCACTATCGGTTTGGCCACTGGATGGCGGGTTTTGATTTTCCAGGGTGGGTCGTAGCGGGATTGATTGCCCTGGGTGTGAAAACCAGTCTGCGCCATCAGGGTCGAGAGCTCACCGGTGAGCTCGATTGACCAGATACCAGCGCCGCGCCGGCAAGTTCGGGCCAGGGCTTTGATGCTCCAGAGATCCCACGCTGGCTGGCTATCGAGCCAGACGCTGTCTGCCTCGAATTGCTGCTCGCGCAGCATGGGCAACAACTCACCCCAACACAGGGTCAGCTGTAAGCGCCCATCGGCCAAGGAGAGTCGCTGAAAGCCTGGCAGCAAGCCGCTCCACTGAGCGGCCAGCTCGGTCGAGAGGGATGGCAAACCGAGCGCCTGCCCAGCTTGCAAGAGTTCGTCCACCGAAGCCGGGGAGGGGCAAATCACCACCAGATGCAGCACCCGGGGTTCTGCTTTCATGCTGCGCCAAGCCTGCCACAGGCTGAGCAGGCGCTCAGGCGACATGCCGGTGTCGAGCACCCGCCATGTCGGCAGGCCCTGGCTGTGCGAAAGCAGGGATGCCGCAGCCAGCGCCATCACCGGCAGCAATCAGGCGTCGGGAGGCGGTACGTAGCCAGCTGCCGCGTCGGCCCCACTGCCAAAAAAGTGGTTCTCCATCTGACGAGCCAGGTATTGTCTGGCGCGTGCATCGGCCAGGTTGAGGCGGTTTTCATTGACCAGCATGGTTTGGTGCTTGAGCCACTGGGCCCAGGCTTCCTTGCTCACGCTCTCCCATAGGCGTTTGCCCAGTTCGCCAGGGTAAGGAGGGAAATCAAGACCCTCGGCTTCTTTGCCCAGCTTGATACAGTTCACCATGCGTGCCATAACTTGTGCTCTCTTGAATCGATAATGTGCGGATTGTCCAGGGTTCTGATTATCCCTTTGAATTCTTAAATGCTCGCTCGCTTGTCTTTGCGCCAGTGGATGGCCCTTATCCTGATTTTTTGCCTCGGCCTGTTGGGCTTTGGCATGTACTTGCAGCATGTCGTTGGCCTGGAACCCTGCCCGATGTGCATTGTGCAACGCTATGCCCTGGTACTGACTGCTGTTGCGGCCACTCTGGGGCTGGCGACATCCAGCCGCCTCTGGCAAGCCATGGCTGCTTGGCTGGTGCTGGCACTATCCGCCGCAGGTGCGTTTGTCGCAGCGCGTCAAAGCTGGCTGCAATGGTATCCACCCGAGGTGGTTTCATGCAGCCGTGATTTCTACGGCATGATCGAGACGTTTCCCCTGCAACGGGCAATCCCCATGATTTTCAAGGGCAGCGGTGACTGCACTGCGGTGGACTGGACTTTTCTGGGGGGCTCGATCGCCAACTGGTCTTTTCTGGCCTTCTGCGGCATGCTCTTGCTGACCCTTTGGCTGATTTTTCGCAGGCGCTGATGACGCGCACAGACAACGAGGAGTAAACAATTGGCTCAACTAGATACCAGCGCACAAGGCGTCTACCTGATCACAGTGACACCGTTCACCGACAGCGGCGCCCTGGACCTCTCCAGCACCGACCGCATGGTGGATTTCTGCCTGGACAAGGGCGTGACCGGCTTGACCGTGCTGGGCATCATGGGCGAAGCGCCCAAGCTGACCATGGAGGAGTCGCGCAGCTTTGTCAAACAGGTCATGCAACGGGTCAAGGGCCGCATTCCGGTGGTGGTGGGAGCCTCAGCACCTGGTTTTGCACCCATGAAGGAATTGACCCAGAGCGTGATGGACCTGGGCGCCCATGGGGTGATGGTGGCTCCACCTGCGACTGTTCGCACCGATGATCAGATCACCGCCTATTTTGAGATGGTCAACGAAACCCTGGGGCCCCAGGTGCCCTGGGTGCTCCAGGATCACCCGGTCGCCACCGGGGTACAGATGTCTGCAGGCGTGATTCTCAAGATCCTCAAGAACTCCCCCAGCTGTGTGATGCTCAAGCATGAGGATTGCCCCGGGCTGGCCAAGTTGTCAGCCATTCGTGCTGCCAGTGAGCGTGGCGAGATGCGCCGCATTTCCATCCTCACTGGCAATGGCGGTGGCCTGTTTTTGCCGGAGGAGTTAAGCCGCGGTGCTGATGGCGCCATGACAGGATTTGCCTATCCCGAAATGATGGTCGATGTCTGTGCGGCACACAAAAGAGGCGATATTGAGCGCGCGCACGATGTGTTTGATGCCTACCTGCCCCTGGCCCGCTATGAGCAGCAGCCCAATATCGGCCTGGCGGTCCGCAAGCACATTCTGGCCCAGCGTGGGGTGATTGCCTCGGCCGCAGTGCGTAAACCCGGGCCTAAGTTGTCGGCCCAGGACCTGGCTGACATTGAGCGCCTGATCAGACGGCAAACCCACCGACTGGCTGCCTTGGGATGATCCTTTGCCTGGTGAGCTGGCACATACAGGATGAACACATGTTAAGGAGAGACAAGATGCATGGTTTGATTGGGCGGGGACTTGTGGCCTTGCTGCTCGGCGCAGGGGCGTTCCTGCATTGCGCGCTGGTTCAGGCGCAGGATTTTCCTGGCAAGCCGGTCAAAATCCTGGTCGGCTTCACCCCCGGGGGGGTGCCTGACATTACGGCGCGTTTGATTGCACAAAAACTCAGCGAAAAATGGAAACAGCCAGTGACCGTAGAAAACCGGCCAGGGGCGGGCAGCAATATTGCTGCGCAGGCGGTGGCTTCGGCCTCGCCCGATGGCCTGACCTTGCTGTCGGTTTCCTCAGCGCACGCGATTGTTCCCGCCCTCTACAGCAAGCTGCCCTTTGATCCCCTCAAGGACTTTGCCGGCATCACCCTCACAGCCACCGGCCCAGCCCTGGTGATTGTTTCGTCCAAGCTCCCGGTCAAGAACATGGCCGAGTTCATTGCTCTGGCCAAGTCCCGGCCTGGGCAGCTTAATTTTTCCTCTGCCGGTACCGGAAGTGGCTCGCATTTTGCGGTCGAGTTGCTCAAAAGCCAGGCTGGACTCGATATGGTGCATGTGCCTTTCAAGGGAATCCCTGAGGCTTTGAACGAAACCATTGCCGGTCGGGTGGATCTGTTTATTTCGCCTTTTGCCAGCGCAATCAATCTGGTCAAAGATGGCCGGGCGCGCGCCATTGCCGTGACCAGCACCCAGCGAGTGGCTGAATTGCCCGATGTTCCCACCGTGGCAGAATCCGGCGTTCCTGATTACAAGTGGATTTTCTGGTACGGGCTGTTGGCACCTGCAAAAACACCGACCAAGCTCATCGACCAGATCAACGCCGATGTTGGGAGCATTCTGAAAACCAGTGAGGTTCGACAGCGCTTACGTCCACTGGGCACGGATGCGCTGACAAGTTCGCCGGCCGAATTCGACAAATTGATTGCTGATGAAGTCGCCAGTTTTGTGCGCCTGTCGCGTGCAGCTGGCATCAAGATGGAGTAAATGATGAGCAAAATGAAAGTCCGCGTCGGTGATGTCGATATTGCCTACACCGTCCAGGGCAAAGGTCCCTGGATCACCCTGTCGCATTCCCTGGCCTGCGATACCTCCATGTGGGATCCGCAAATGCACTGGCTGGAGCAGCGCTACACCGTTCTTCGTTTTGACACCCGCGGGCATGGCCAATCCAGTGCCCCTGCCGGCCCCTATACCCTGGAGCAGTTGTCTGACGATGTGCATGGCCTGTTTCAGGCTTTGGGCATTCAGCAGACGCATTGGGTCGGCCTGTCCATGGGCGGCATGATTGGGCAGACCTACGCCTTAAAGCACCCTGGTGTGTTTCTCACCATGGCCCTGTGCGACACCACCAGTCGCCGCCCGCCCAATGCGGAAGCAATGTGGAATGAGCGCATTCAGGCCGCTCAGACCCATGGCATGCAGGGTGTCCTGGAAGGCACGCTGTCTCGCTGGTTTGATCCGCCATTTCGCGCAGCCAACCCCGAGATCATTGCGCGCATCACCCAGGGCATTTTGGCGACGCCGGTGGCCGGCTTCAGCGGGTGCTGCGCAGCGATTTCCCAGATCGATACCCTGGATCGGCTCAAAGAAATAAAGTGCCCAACCCTGGTGCTGGTGGGTGAAAACGACCACGGCACGCCCCCCGAAAATGCGCGACGCATCCAAGAAAATATTCCAAATTCAGAATTGGTGGTGATTCCTGATGCCGGGCATATTTCCAATATCGAGCAGACCGAGAAATTCGATGCTGCGCTGAAGAACTTTTTGGCACGTCACGACCGGCGGGCCTGATCCACCAGGCTTGCGACGGGCAGGGTTCCGAGGCCCTAGAGTTTTTTTACCAAGACCTGGGACTTGCGGTCCCAGTTGTACTTGCGTTTGCGGGCCTCGGGTAGCCACTCGGTATCGGCGGGCTTGAAGCCATGCTTGAGAAACCAGTGCATGGCCCGGGTGGTCAGCACGAAAATACTGTCCAGTCCAATTTCTTTGGCACGATGCTCGACGCGCCGCAGGATTTTTTCGCCATCACCCTGACCCTGGGACTCGGGTGAAACTGTCAGTGCGGCCATTTCGCCGGTTTTGGCCTCGGGATAGGGGTAGAGCGCAGCACAGGCAAAGATCACCCCATCGTGTTCCAGCAAGGTGTAGTTGCCGATGTCGCGTTCGATTTCGGTGCGATCACGCTTGATCAGGGTGCCATCCTGTTCAAAGGGCTCGATCAGTCGCAAGATGCCGCCCACATCGTCGGCAGTGGCTTCTCGCAGCTCTTCCAATTTCTCGTCCACCACCATGGTGCCGATGCCGTCGTGGACATAAATTTCAAGCAACAAGGAGCCGTCCACTGCAAAAGGAATGATGTGGCTTCGGTCGACGCCCGACTTGCAGGCTCTGACGCAATACTGCAAATAAAACGCAATATCGGTCGGTTGCCGCGGCGGTGGCAAGGAAGCCAGCAGCTTCTCGGCATTGGCCAACGGCAACTCGGTATCGATCGGGTTGTCCTCGCCCTCGGGCTCGTTGGGTCGGATCCTGATTCCAGGCACCTCGGTCACAAAAATAAGCTTGTCGGCCTGGAGCGCAGTGGCCACTGATGTGGCGACTTCTTCCATCGACAGGTTGAAGGCTTCACCGGTGGGAGAAAAGCCAAACGGGGAGAGCAGCACCATGGCGCCCATGTCCAGCGTGCGGGTGATCCCTGCGACATCGACCTTGCGGACCAGTCCGGAATGCTGGAAATCCACCCCATCGAGAATGCCAACCGGTCGGGCGGTGATGAAGTTGCCTGACATCACCCGCACTGTGGCGCCAGCCATGGGGGTGTTGGGCAAGCCCTGGCTGAATGCAGCCTCGATCTCATAGCGCAGTTGCCCGGCCGCTTCCTGAGCGCAATCCAGCGCGGTTTCGTCGGTGATGCGCATGCCATGCGAGTACTTGGGCGTGTGACCCTTGGCCTTGAGCTGCTCGTTGACCTGTGGACGAAAACCATGAACCAACACAATCTTGACCCCCATGCTCTGGATCAAGGCCAGGTCCTGTGCGAGATGCTGCAACTTGCCAGCGGCGATCGCCTCGCCAGCGATGCCCACGACAAAGGTCTTGCCGCGGTGCATGTGGATATAGGGGGCTACCGAGCGAAACCAGGGCACAAAGGTGAAGTTGAAGACGGCGGACATGCAGCTGCGGGGTCGAAGAATGTTGGAAAGGGATAATCCGGAATTGTCTATGAAGATCCTGCCTTGAGCCCCCCAGACCTGAAAATCGAGTTCCCTGATTCGCTTCCGGTGTCGGGCAAACGCGACGAAATCGCCCAGGCGCTCCAGCAGCATCAGGTGATCATCGTCTGTGGCGAGACCGGCTCGGGCAAGACGACCCAGCTGCCCAAGATCGCCCTGGCCATGGGACGTGGCCGCCCAACTTCGGTGATGCCTGACGAATCCAGGTCGATCGAGCGGCATTCACGCGCCAGGCTGATAGGCCACACCCAACCCCGCCGGATTGCAGCCACCTCGGTGGCCAAGCGGATTGCCGAGGAGCTTCACACTCCACTGGGCGAGGTTGTGGGCTACAAGGTCCGCTTTCAGGACCGCATCGGCAAGGGGGCTTCGGTCAAGCTGATGACCGACGGCATCCTGCTGGCCGAAACCCAGACCGACCCCTTGCTCCAAGCCTACGACACCCTGATCATCGATGAAGCCCATGAACGCAGCCTGAATATCGATTTTCTGCTCGGTTACCTCAAGCAGATTCTGCCCAGACGTCCAGATCTGAAAGTGCTTGTCACCTCAGCCACGATAGATGCCGACCGCTTTGCCAGGCACTTTGCCACGTCCAAGGGGCCGGCGCCGGTGATCCAGGTCTCGGGCCGCACCTTTCCGGTCGAGCAACGCTGGCGCCCCTTTGAGGAAAGCCGCGACTACGACCTGAACCATGCCATCGCCGATGCGGTGGACGAGCTTTGGCAAGGCCTTGCTGGAGGTGACATTCTGGTTTTCTTGCCGGGTGAACGGGAAATTCGCGACGCAGCTGATTTTCTGCGCAGGCACTTGCAGCACCATGCCATGACCCGCAACACAGAAGTGCTGCCATTGTTCGCAAGGTTGAGCCAGGCTGAGCAGGAGCGTGTCTTTGACAGTCACTCGGGCAGGCGGATTGTGCTGGCAACCAATGTGGCTGAAACTTCCCTGACCGTACCTGGGATTCGTTATGTGATCGATGCGGGCACGGCTAGGGTCAAGCGCTACAGTTTTCGCAGCAAGGTGGAGCAGTTATTGGTTGAACCCATCAGCCAGGCGGCGGCCAACCAGCGTGCTGGACGATGTGGCCGGGTGGCCAACGGCATTTGTATTCGGCTGTATGACGAGCAAAGCTTTGCCAGCCGGGATCGCTTCACCACGCCTGAAATCCTGCGTTCTTCATTGGCCAGCGTCATTCTGCGCATGAAGGCGCTGCATCTGGGGGCGGTGGAACAATTTCCCTTTCTGGAAGCGCCATCGGGTCGGGCCATTGCCGATGGCTACCAGCTCCTGATCGAGCTTGGTGCGATGGACGAGCACAACGAACTCACCCCAGTGGGCCAGTCGCTGGCTCGCTTACCGCTCGATCCCAGGGTAGGGCGGATGATTTTGGAAGCGCGGGATCGTCAGGCGCTAGAGGAAGTGCTGATCATTGCCTCGGCGCTGTCGGTGCAGGATGTGCGTGACCGCCCCCTGGAGGCCCAGGCTCAGGCGGACCAGGCGCATGCCAAGTTTGATGACGACAAAAGCGAGTTTGTCGCCTATCTGAAATTGTGGAAGTGGGTGAACGAGGCCCGTGGTGGGCAGCGCGAATCGGGCGCCAAAACCCAATTGAAATCGGCGCACAAGCCAGATTCGAGCGGCCCGATCAAAGTGCCGCAAGCTGCTCACAAGCTCAGCAACCGTCAATACGAATCCCTTCTGCGGCAGAACTTTATCAATCTGCGCCGTTTACGCGAGTGGCGCGACATTCACAGCCAACTCCTGACTGTGGTCACCGAGCACCGCTGGACAATCAACCAGTCCCCCGCCACCTACGAACAGTTGCACTTATCGATGCTGGCGGGCTTACTGGGAAATATTGGATGCAAACTGGAAGAGGATGGCCAAAGTGGTGAATACCTGGGTGCTCGTGGCATCAAGTTTCATCGCCATCCTGGGGCACACCTGTCCAAGCGGCCAGGGCGATGGATCGTGTGTGCGGAGCTGGTCGAAACCACCCGACTGTACGGGCGCGGCATTGCAGCGATTGAGCCGGCCTGGATCGAACAGGTCGCGCAGCATTTGCTGAAAAAGCAATTGCTCGATCCCCATTGGGAAAAAAAGGCAGCGGAAGTGGTCGCGCTGGAGCGCGCAACCCTCTATGGCATGGTGGTCTACAGCGGCCGACGCACCAACTATGGCCGTATCGATCCGGCTGCTGCGCGCGAAATTTTCATTCGGGAGGGACTGGTGGCTGGGCAGTGGGATACCCGATTGCCCTTTCTGGCTGCCAACCAGAAGTTGATTCGGCAGGTTGAGGAACTGGAGCACAAGTCGCGTCGGCAGGATGTGCTGGTTGATGATGAGCTGATTTACGCCTTTTATGACCAGCAATTGCCAAGTCTGATGTGCAGCGGCCATGAATGCGAGCGCTGGTACCGTGAGGCCGTCAAGGCGCAGCCAGCACTGCTCAAGCTCACGCGTGAAGAGCTGATGCGGCATGAGGCCGCTGGCATAACCAGCAACGCCTTTCCCCGCACCCTGAGGCTGGGAGGCGTGGACTGCGCCGCCAGCTATTTGCACGAGCCGGGAGACCCGAAGGACGGCGTCACAGTGACCTTGCCCCTGTTTGTACTCAACCAGGTCGATGAAGAGCGCTGTGAATGG
>JAFMJA010000275.1 GCA_017853735.1 Burkholderiaceae bacterium
TCGTAAGCAGGTGCCATCATGCGGCAGGGGCCACACCAGGGCGCCCAGAAATCCACCAGGACCGGAATTTCACTGCGCCCGACATGGCGCTCAAAGCTGCTTTCATCCAGCTCGACCGGATGCCCGCTGAACAGGGGCTGGTGACATTTGCCGCAATCGGGCGCATTGTCCAGGTCCTGGGTGTGAACTCGGTTGGTGGTGTGGCAGTGTGGGCAGACAATGTGGCTGGATTCGCTCATGACAGGCCTTTCATCTGACCCAGTTGAGGCTGCCGCACAAAATTTCAAGATCGCTCAGATCAGCCTGGAGATGCCCGCGGCCACCAGGCTCAGGATGATGGTGGTGGTGAAGGGCAGGTTGAACTGGCGGCCAAACAGGGTGAAGTTCAAGTCTCCCGGCAGACGACCGAAACCAAGGCGCTTGAACCAGGGGGTGAAGGCATTGATCAGCAGCAGGGCCAGGAAGATGACGAGCAGCCAGCGGTACATGGTCTTGGATATAGGTCAGAGGGTGTGAGAGCGATCGCCCAATGCAAAGCCCAGGGCCGGCCAATGTTTTCCTGCGCAAAGCCCGATCACTTTGAACAACTCGCCCATTTCATGTTCAGCCAGCAGCTTGTGGGCCTGTGTGCGCGCTTGCAGGCCTTCCTGTTCCATCAGGCTGGCCAGCCCACAGTTGAGCAAGAAACGTCCCTGCGAACAGTAGCCCAGCACTTCCAGCCCCGCTTCCTGCGCCGCCACTGCAATGCCGGTGAAGTTGACATGGGCGGTGATGTCTTTGAGGCCCACATCAGAAAGTGGATCGGTGTCTGCCATGTGCGCGCGGTGACACATCAAGGTGCCCATATGGCGTTGCGGGTGGTAGTACTCTCGCTCGGCAAAGCCATAGTCCAGAAAAAAGGCCGCACCTGCGGTCAATCTGTCGCCCAGGGTGCGCATGAACGCCTCGGCCTGGGGATGAATTTCGGTGAGGTAGGGGTGCTCGCCTTCAGGTTCGAGCGGCGGGCGCAGGTCGGTGAGCCGGTCTTGCCAGATGAACGCCCCCGCATCACCGAGGGCCACACCACGCTCATGCCAGCGCCCATGGTGGCGTGTTAACAGTTTCACCGGCATGGCATCGAGCACCTCATTGCCCAACACCACGCCCTGCATCTGCTCTGGCAATTCGCTGAGCCAGCGAACCTGCTGGCCATAGGCTGCCAGCGTGGCCTGCTGGCGCGAACGCAAGGCCCCCGAGAGGTCCACGATGTTGTAGTGCCAGAGGCGATCGCCAAGGCCCTGCAACAACTGCGCTGCCAGCGCGCCCGAGCCAGCGCCAAACTCCCACACCTCCTGGGTCTGGCTATTGTCCAGCGCCTGCCGGATCTGCGGCATCAGGGCGCGTCCAAACAGGGGCGAGAGCTCTGGTGCAGTGACAAAATCACTGCCGGAGCCGGGCATCAGACCGAGCTTGCGCAAATCATTGGCGTAATAACCCAGGCCCGGCGTGTACAGGGCCAGGTGCATGAAGTCATCAAAGCCGAGCCAGCCCTGCGCCTTGTCGATGGCTTGGACGATACGGGATTGCAGGGGGGTCGTTAAACTGTCGGCTGTTGTCATCACCGCCTGATTGTCTCCCAATGCACTCCAAAGTCCGTACTGTGCTCGTGACCGGCTCGGCCAAGCGCCTGGGCCGCGAAATCGCGCTGGCATTGGCACGCGCTGGCTGGCAGGTGGCTGTGCACTATCTGCGCTCGGCAGAAGCTGCTGCCAGCACAGTGTCTGACTGCTTGGCCCTGGGCGCACAGGCGCAAGCCTTTGCAGCCGACCTGGCCGATGAGGCAGCCACACGCGCGCTCTTTCCCTGTGTGGTCCAGCACTTTGGCCAGGTGGACGCCATCGTCAACAGCGCGGCGATTTTTGAACATGATTCGGCCCAGAGCTTCAGCTATTCTGCGCTGGAGAAGCACTTGCGCAGCAATGCCGGCGCACCCATCGTGCTGGCCCAGGCCCTGCACAACCATGTGACAGAGCGTAGCGCCCAGGGGGTGGTAGTCAACCTGCTCGACCAGAAGTTGTGGAACCAGAACCCAGACTTTCTCAGCTACACCCTGTCCAAGGCCGCGCTGGAAGCGGCCAATACCATGCTGGCCATGGCCCTGGCACCGCAGGTGCGGGTGGTCGGTGTGGCGCCTGGCCTGACTCTGACCAGCGAGTACCTGAGCGCGGAAAAGTTTGCCGCCCTGCACCAACTCTCGCCGCTGGGCCGCTCATCCAACCCTGAGGATATTGCCGGCGCGGTGAAGTTTGCACTGGACAATCCCGCGATCACCGGCACCACCCTGCTGGTGGATGGGGGGCAGCATCTGATGCGCTTTACCCGCGATTTTTCAATGATGTAGGCCCCGACACCGATGACCAAATCCATAGGCACCCAGATCCTCAGCCTTTGCGGCCTGCGCTTTGACGCCAACCTGGGCATTCTTGACCATGAAAAAGCCCGGCCACAACCGATCCAGGTGGACGCCGAGCTGAACCTCGGGCCTCAGGCGCTGTTGCCGCACAACGATGACATCAACCATGTGCTGGACTACCGCAAAGTACGCCAGATCATCATTGACGAATGCCGCTCTGAGCACCTGAACCTGCTGGAGAGCATGATCGGCAAGCTGGCCAACCGTCTGCTGCAACTCCCCGGCGTGATCGGGGTGCGGGTAAAAATCGTCAAGCTGGAAATCTTCGACGATTGCGAAGTCGCCATCCAGGCCGAGACCGGACAATGGTGAAAAATTGGAATCTGACCCCCATTTTCTTTGGAGAGATTGATGAGTGCCCAATGGCTTGACACCCAAGCTGACGTATCACACGCAAAGGCCCTGAAGATCGAGCGCGAAACCCACAAGCTCGAGAAACGTCTGTGCCGTCAGGTTGGCCAGGCCATCATGGACTACAACATGATCGAGGCGGGCGACCGGGTGATGGTGTGCATGTCAGGTGGCAAGGACAGCTACGGCATGCTGGACATCCTGATGAAGCTCAAAAGCCGTGCGCCGATCGACTTCACTTTGGTAGCAGTCAACCTGGACCAGAAGCAGCCCGGCTTTCCTGACCATATCCTGCCCGAGTACCTGCAAAAACTTGGCATCGAGTTTCATATCGAGACCCAGGACACCTACTCGATCGTCAAGAAAAATATCCCCGAAGGCAAAACCATGTGCAGCCTGTGCAGCCGGCTGCGCCGCGGCATTCTCTACCGGGTGGCGCGCGAACTGCGCTGCAACAAGCTGGCCCTGGGTCACCACCGCGACGACATGTTGCAGACCTTTTTTCTCAATATGTTCTTTGGCGGCAAGCTCAAAGGCATGCCCCCCAAGCTCACCAGTGACAACGGTGAATTCATCGTCATCCGCCCACTGGCCTATGTAGAGGAAAAAGACCTGACCCGCTGGGCCGACCACCGTCAGTTCCCAATCATTCCCTGCACCCTGTG
>JAFMJA010000276.1 GCA_017853735.1 Burkholderiaceae bacterium
ACAAGAGGGCCGCAAAACTGATTCCATTCAACGTCTGAAGAATGAAACTTTCCATGAAAGCCTGCTATGTCTTGTAAACAGTCAAAAGATAGCCCGGGAAGTTTTATTCCCGGGCATGAAGAGGCAAGCGGGCTTTTCAGTAGCGCTTGTAAGGACCGCGCTTTAAAAATTCTTGCGGGTCGTAGGTCCAGAACTGGGATACGTTGGTATAGGTCTTGACCGGGATATTCATCAACTGTTCGCCAAGAATGGGGTGTTTGACTTTTTGCAGACGTGAGATGTACACGTTCTGGATCGGATTGTCGAACTGATCCAGCTTGACTGGCCCTCTGGGCGCTTTCAGCTCAATTTTGCGCATGGTGTTCAAAAATGCGGTTCTGTCGCTGACGTTGCCGTTCAACTGGTCGATCGCGGTCTTCACCCACATGCTGGCGGTGTAGGAGGACTCGGCAAACCAGGAGGGAAGCAGCTTGAAGCGTTTTGCATACTCATCCACAAATGCCTTGTTTTCTGGGGTGTCAATTCCGGCCACATAGTGAACAGTGTTCGAAATAATCCCTACAGCACGGGCATCAATCTGGGGGATGGCGTCCTCATGGAGCCAGTAGCCGCCATGAATTTGGAAACGCTTGTTATAGCCAAAGTTGTACCAGGCCTCAAACAGGCGGATACGGGCGACACCTGCCACCACGGCCACCACCGCCCCGGTACCGGATGGGATTGCGGCTAAGGATGCACCATAGTCTGCAGTGGCCAGGGGAGCCCAAATGACTTTGTCAACCTTACCGCCTGCATCCTGGTATGTTCTGATCATTCCACCAGCCACCTCATGCCCCCAGGTGTAGTCAGACGCAATGAAGGTTGCATTCTTCACGCCGAGTTCCTTGAAGAGGTACTCGCCAAAGGGATGCCCCAATTGACTTGCGGAAACCGCTGTTCGAATGACTGTAGGGTTGCGATCCCACTTGGTGATGGTGTCAGCGCCAGCGGCGTCCATCACCAGGGGAACACCAGTTTCTTTGCTGACTTGCGCCACCGCTGGCCCTACGTGCCCACAAAGAGGACCGATCATGAAATCCACTTTTTCTTGCAGTGCAAGACGGCGAGCCTGAATCAGACCTTGATCAGGGTTGCAAGTCGTGTCGGCAGTTACCAATTCAATCTTGCGACCACCGGCCATGTACTGGTTTTTTTCCCAGAACATTTTCATGCCATTAAGCATTTCCTCCCCTGGTTTGGCCAAAGGCCCAGTAATAGGCGCCAACACGCCAATCCTAATCGGCCCTCTCTGAGCGCTAGCCGGGGCTGATGTGAGAGCCGCCAATGAGAGCGCAGCGACTACAGAAAGAAATGTTTTCAAAAACAACCGAGAGGAAATCTTATGCATATCAATCTCTCCAAAAAAGGTGGAACGCATTAGTGCTTATGGTGAAGATCGTGGTCACTACGGGCCATTTTCAGCATCTTCGGCTTCCAAAGCTTGTCTCTACAAAATACAAATCAGACCGTGATGGCTCCCCCCTAATGCATGCAAGTCATCAATGGCATTTTCAGTATATCAAGGAATAAAATGAATCGAACTAGGGATCACCCTACCCTCCAGAGCCGTGGGTCGATAGGCGAGCACATAGTATTACGTCCCAGAATCCGCGGTGGCGTGCATTCGCTGGTTTCATGTAGACGCGGAGCTGACAGCACCTGTAGCAGGCTCGCTATATAAATTTTTCAGTAGAATGAATTCATGACTAAATCCATCACCTTGCATGTGAACGGGAGTAGTGTCGATCATGACATTGCACCCCAGACCACCTTGGTCGAGTTACTACGTGGCACCATGGGACTGACGGGTACCCATGTCGGATGTGACACTGCTCAGTGCGGTGCCTGCACCATCTTGGTCGATGGCAGAGCTGTCAAAAGTTGCAATATGTTGGCTGTCCAGGCCAATGGCCGCTCCATCACCACCATTGAAGGCTTGCCTGCTCCTGATGGAAGCTTGCACCCCATGCAAGCCGCCTTCAAAGATTGTCACGGACTGCAATGCGGTTTTTGCACGCCGGGCATGGTGATGAGTGCGGTGGATTTGGTGAAGCATCATGGTTGTCATAGCGAAGCGCAGGTTCGTGAGGCCATGGATGGCAATATTTGCCGTTGCACGGGATACCAAAGCATCGTTAAGGCTGTTCTCCAAGGCGCTGCTGCCATGAATACCTTTGGTCTTAGCGCCTAGTTGCAGGCGGGAGATTATTTGTGCTGGCATTTAATTACCTAGCATTCAGTTCAGTTGCTGAGGCCAGCAAAGCCGCTGCCGCTGGAGCCAAATTTATAGCTGGTGGTCAAAGCCTCTTGCCCATGATGCGTCTGGGGTTTGCGATGCCAGAGAGCCTGGTGGATTTGGCCCCCATCGCTGAGCTCAAGGGCATTCAAGTCAAAGGCGGCGTGGTACGTATCGGCGCCATGAGTACCCACGCCGAAGTGGCCGCGTCCACTGAAGTGAAGAAGGCCATCCCTGCCTTGGCGGACCTGGCAGGCAAAATTGGCGACCGTCAGGTGCGCAACCGGGGCACCCTGGGCGGAAGTCTTGCCAATGCGGACCCTGCAGCTTGCTACCCAGCCGCTGCGCTAGGCCTGGGGGCAACCATTCACACCAACAGCCGCGACATTGCTGCTGACGATTTCTTCATAGGTTTCTTTGAAACCGCGCTGAAAGATGAGGAAATGATTACGGCGGTGAGTTTTCCCATTCCGGAAAAAGCTGGATGGCAGAAATTCAAGCAGGCAGCCTCGCGTTTTGCACTGGTTGGTGTCTTTGTCAGCAAAGGGCCCAAAGGCGTGCGCGTTGCCGTCACTGGCGCCGGAACCCATGTTTTTCGTGCTGCCAATCTGGAGCAGCGTCTTTCCACCAACTACTCAGCCACTGCACTGGAAGGCGCCTCGGTACCCTCCAAAGGGCTGAGTTCTGATCTGCATGGTTCGGCGGAATACCGCGCAGCTTTGATTCCAGTGCTGGCTGCCCGCGCCGTGGGATGATTAGCCACCCTGGGTGGCGACTTGGGCGTGTAACTGCACAAACGTGGCAAACCCCTTGGTATTTTTCGGCTTAGGGGCTGGGTATCTTGTTGAGTCAACCAGCTATTGAACGGATCCATGGCAGATCAATCCAAAAAATCCTTAGCGTCATTGACATCAGTTGCGCAAACCAGGCAGCTTTTGTTGGAGCGGGGCTACATCGCCGACGACCGGCTGGCAACCGTGGTCCATTTGGCGCTCAAGCTGCGCCGCCCCCTTTTTCTTGAGGGTGAGCCAGGCACCGGCAAGACTGAAATTGCAAAGGCCCTGGCGCTCGCCTTTGACAGACCCCTGATCCGACTGCAGTGCTACGAGGGACTGGACTTAGCCAATTCGGTCTACGAGTGGAACTATGCCCGTCAGATGTTGGAAATACGTTTG
>JAFMJA010000277.1 GCA_017853735.1 Burkholderiaceae bacterium
GTGTTGGAAGGGTTGAAGATGAATTCGGGTAGACGCGGTCATATCCTGGGATTCACCCTGATCGAGATGATGACGGTCATCACCCTGATGGCCATCGTGCTGTCGATTGGCGTGCCGTCTTTCCGTAGTTTCATTTTGGGCCAAAGGGTAAAGACAGCTGCCTTTGCATTTGTCGCCAGCGCGGTCGAGGCCAGGAGCGAGGCGATCAAACGCAACGCCGATGTGTCCCTGGCCGCCGTTTCAGGCGATTGGGCCAAGGGCTGGAGCACACAGGTTGGCGCGACCGTGATCAACCGACAGGATGCGTATGAAGGCGTGGTATTTGCCAGCCCGCCTGGCAAGACCAAGCCGACCACGGTTACTTATCAATCCAGCGGCCGCTTGGGTGGGGCGGTTGATGACCTACAGATATCCGATGGCGCGGGGACAAATTCAAGATGCGTTTCTTTTGATCTCAGCGGCATGCCCAAGAGCCGGATGGGGAATTGCTGATGAAGCCGAGAGCAAATTTCCGCACCAAGCAATCTGGGGACAGTCTGATTGAAATTTTGGTCACTCTGGTGATTTTGATGATTGGCCTGCTCGGGCTGATTGGCTTGCTGGTACAGAGCCAGCGTTCGCAAATGGAGTCCTACCAGAGGGTACAAGCCCTGATCATGCTGGACGACATGGTCAATCGGATCAACGCCAACCGCAAAGGTGCAACGAGTTATGTAACCTCCTCCTCTGTCAGCAGTTCAGCGCAATTTCTCGGAACCAGCCGTACCTTCACCCTCCCTGGCTGTTCTGAGCCGACCACAACTGTGGCAGCCAGGGCGGCTTGCGATTTGAATGAGTGGGACCAACTTCTTCTTGGATCTGCCGAAACAATGGCAAGCAATAATGTCGGTGGTATTTTGGGGGCAAGAGGTTGTGTGGAACTGGTTGCGGCTGGTGTTTACCGGGTGAGCGTGACCTGGCAGGGCAATAGCAAGACAGTGGCCCCAGCTGGCATTTCCTGTGCCACAGGTCAATATGGCGACGACACACTCCGCCGGGGTGTCAGCGTGGACGTGCAGATCACCAGTTTGAGTTAAAACATGCCCACCCAGCCTTTCCTGAAACCGCTTAGCCTGCCATCACGGCAGCGCGGCATGACCCTGGTGGAATGGATGGTGTCCATCACCATCGGCCTCTTCTTACTGGCCGGCCTGGCGGTGCTGTTTCAGCACCAAAGCAGCGCGCAATACGAACTGGAAAAAACCAGCCGCCAAATTGAGAATGGCCGATATGCCATGCAGCTCCTGAAAGACGATATTGAGCTGGCAGGCTACAACGGTGAGTATGGCGGCACTGGCACCGTGCCGGCTTCCATGCCGGATCCCTGTGCTACCGGGTACGCTGTACTGGAGTCGGCCCTGGCGTTGCCGATACAGGGATATGACGCCCCTTCCACGTTGCCATGTTCCATCAGTTCTTCAAACTTCAAAAGCGGCACGGATATCCTGGTTATCCGGCATGCCGATACTGCTGTGGCAACTACTCCACTGACTGTTGGTCAGACTTATATTCAGACCGGCATCAAAAACCAGGCGCTTTCATTTGTGATTGATCAGGCAAGCGCCACCACTTTGCCCTCGCGTTTTGATCTGCTGAAAAAAGACGGCACAACGGCAGCCCCGGTTCGAAAATACGTTGTGCATGTTTACTACATCAGTCCATGCAGTGTTCCCACAAATGGGTCAACCTGTACCTCAGCCAATACCGATGATGGCGGTGTCTCGGTCCCCACTTTGAAAAGGCTTGAACTTTCCTATGCTAGCAATGTCGCCACTTTTTCTAACGTGCCGCTGGTCGAAGGCATCGAGAACATGCAGATTGACTACGGCATTGATAGCACTGGCGATGGCGCGCCGGACAGTTTCACCACCAGCCCAACAACACCTGCTGATTGGGCCAATGTCATGGCGCTACGGGTCCATCTGCTGGCCAGAAACAATGAAAAAACGGGTGGCTACTCCGACACCAAAATCTACAACCTGGGCCTGGCGGGCAATACCACTGCCACCAACGACAGTTTCAAGCGCCATGTGTACAGCCAGCTGATCAGAGTGGTCAACCCAAGTTCACGGAGAGATCAGTGAACAAGAGGCAAAGCCAATCTGGCGCCACGCTGATCGTCAGCATGATCATGCTGATTGTGGTCACTTTATTGGTGGTGTATTCCATCCGGTCGGGAAACACCAATTTACGGATTGCTGGCAATATGCAGCGCCAGAGCGAGGCGCTGATCGCTTCCCAGCAGGCCATTGAGCAGGTGATTGGCCAGATCAAGGCCAGCAACAATATCAATCTGATCCCGGCACAGAACATTACGGTATCCAGCTCTGGTGCGAGCTACACCGTCAGTACCAACTCTCTTGGCGCCGCTGGTGCCTGCATCCTGCAGGTGCCGGTACAGACTTCAAGTCTCGACCCAAGCAAGGCGGCTGATATTCCATGTTTTCAGAGCGTGGATGTGGACAAACCCATCACATCCACCGGGACTACGGCTTCCACCCTGTCTGCCTGCAACGATCAATCCTGGGAAATTGTTGCCACCATCAATGATGCATCGTCTGGCACACAGCTGACTCAGGTGCAGGGCATCAATATCAGGACACCTGCCACGGTGGCCTGTCCTTGAAAGAAGGGAGATTTGCTATGAGATTCCTATTCCCTTCCCTCAGAGGTTTGTGGGTTTTATCTTGGCTGTGCCTTGGTGCGATGGTGTCCAGGGCTGAAGACATTGACCTGTACAGCGCCACATCATCGAATGCAGGTAAACCTAATGTCCTTTTTGTGCTGGACAACGCCGCCAATTTCAGTGCGAATGCTGCTACCTGCACTTATGCTGACGGGAGCAGCCCATCCCTCAACGGAACTGCAGGTGGCATCGAGCAATGTGCTTTGTACAACGTGGTCAACAATCTGCCTGTCAACAGTGATGGCTCCGGTGTCGTGAACATCGGCCTGATGGCCTACAACGCCACCAATATCCGCGACATCGACAACGCCAACTGTGGTGGATCTGAGGGTGGATGCCTGATGGTTCCTCTGATGGAAATGACCTCTGCCAACAAGTCAAAATTTTTGACCTGGGTCAAATCCTGGAACACTTCAGGCGGGACTGGAAATGGTTATATCAAGGCCAATGGAGAAGCCACAGCTGCTGCGATGCAGGAGGCCTGGGCTTATTACTACGGCGCAACGGGTTTATCGGGCCGATCATATTCCGGGGTCCAGCCGCCAGCGGGCTGTCAAAAAAACTTTGTCATATTTATTGGAAACGCTTTCACCACTGCCGGTACGCCAGGAGATGGTGGAAGCGCCAACCCTGCCAACGCCCTTGCTGCCGCCCCAGGCATCACTTCAGCATTGCTAAGTCCGATCACGATCGCCTCGGGTAGTTACGGCACCAGC
>JAFMJA010000278.1 GCA_017853735.1 Burkholderiaceae bacterium
GCGTTGATACGCGAACGCGAGGGAGCCAAACGCCACCGCAGCGAGGCGCGGCTCCACCACTGTAGTCTGGGCAAACAGCTGGCCCAGATCGGCGTAAATATTTTTCACACCGTGCTTGGCGGGCATTTCGGCCAGGTCGGTGATCCAGTCAATGCGCCCGGTACGCTCAAACTGGCTCCAAGCGTCTTCGGCGCGCCCACCGCCAGCGTAGCGGTAGCCGCCGTGGTAGACGATGAAGTTGAGTTGCGGCCAGTCTTTGGCGGCCTTGGCCACATCCTCCACCATCGAGTGTTTCAGCAGGTGCGGAAAGCGCTGCTCCACCGAAGGCGGAAACAGGCCCTTGTGCACGCACACATTGCGCAGCCCGGCCTTGAGGAACTTTTCATAGGCGGGGTAGACCAGCTTCTCGTCGTCCATCAGCCAGGGGTGCTTGGACAGGTGCTTGTTGGTGTTGTCGCCAATGGTGTAGCCCTTCATCGAATCGGGCTTCAACAGCTCAATGGCACGATCGATCTCCTCCAGCCAGCCGGGATAACCTGGGGTGAAGATGGCGTGCGAAAACGAGCGACGGCTGCCCGAGATCGAATTGATCACATCGCGTGAGCGCTTCTTCATGTCATTGGTCAGAAACCAGTCCTCGGGAATTTCCGAGGGCGCACCGCTGATGCAGGCCACCTTGGTGTCACTGTCGAGGTAAATTTCTTTCAGGTAATTGGCAAACTTCAGATCGTCAATGGTTTGCGCGCCGGTCTTGATGGCCGGGTTCCAGCCGGCCTTGCCCACCGCCTCGCGCTGGTTGATAAAGGATTTGATGCGGGTGTCATCGCGCAGAAAGTGGGTGTGCATGTCCATGATGAACTGGCCCGAGAGCTTGCGCGCGCGCTCATTGGCCATATCGGGCGTGGCGGCTTCGGCGCGCGAGACGCCAAACACCGGGCCATAGGTGTCATTCATCGCCACAAAGGCGGCGGCCATGCCGGCGGCCGATTTGAAAAACTTCCTTCGGCTGGTGCCCTGGTGCTTGGCCAGCTCAGCGCCTATGGCCTTGACCCGGGCCTCAAACTCGCGCTGCTTGGGCGTTTGTGGCGCGGGGATGAATTCATCCGAGGACACGCTTTGCACCGGAATCGGCGAGGGAAACAACACCGATTCGGCCGGATCGAGCCGGGAAATTTCGTCATCGCTCAAAAAACCCATGATTGGTCTCCATACAGGTTAAAAATGCGGATCCATGCCAGCAGAGGGCATGGCTGTTTCAGGCGCCGGTGTAAACAGGTGCCGGCTGTGACAGGCAGCGCTCGATCATGTGATAAACCATGCGGTAGTTCTTGGAACGGGTGCTGGTGTGGGCAATGCCCTGCATCACAATGAATTGCTTGTCCGGATGGTTGAGTTTGTCAAAAAACTTCAGCAGATCCTCCATCGAGGCAATGCCGTCGTACTGCCCCCGCAAGATGACCGAAGGCACCTTGATCTGGGTAGGGTCGCAGACTGGCAACTTGGAGCTCATGTCGATGTAGGTGCCCGTAGGCATGGAGTCATCCAGGGCCAGCACCGCATCGGCAAAACTTTCCACCACACTCAGGTCTGAGGTGCCCGCATGGTCGCGGGTAAAGATGCTGCGGATCATGGCCCTATCAATCGGGCGCCGATGATTGGCCAGATACGCAGGCAGCCGTTTGCGCCGCTCGGCCAAGGTAGGGCTACCCTCACCGGTCCAGACCATGGCATCCATGATGAGGCGCGCCACACGCTCGGGATGGCGCTGGGCAAACAGGGCCGCGCGCAAGGCACCCGAGGAAGCGCCGTAAATCATGAATTTGGTCTGCCCGGTCAGCTGGGTAATGGTCTCGGTCACCACCGCCAGGTCCTCAGCACCCATGGCCACATCGGCAGTCACCGGCCGCGACTTGTCGGAGCGGCCGTAACCTTCGCAGTCAAAACACCAGGTGTCATAGCCCAGGCGCGCGATCCACTCCATCAGAGAGGAATCATCCCGCCCGGGTACTTTCAGGTCGTACACCGGGGTGGATGAGACTGAGGAGCCGTGCACAAACAACACCGTGCCCCTGGGCGGCTGGCTGGCCTTGGCCAGGCGCTTGTTCCACAGGAACAGGCGAATATCCTGACCGGGCACTTTTTTGATGGCCCAGTACTCCTGGCCCACCACCTGGGCCAAGGCGGCTGGCTTGTTGGCAGGCGCGAGCGCTTGGGCGGAAGCATCGGCTGCTGCAACAAGCGCACCAGCTGTGCTGGCCAGCAACAGCGAGCGCCGCGAGGCGGAATGGCTGGAGTTCATTATGGTTTTCGGCATATCAAACAAGAGAATTTCTGGCTCGACGCGAACCCGACCAAGGATCGGGTTCAGCGCCTCGCAAAAATTATTTTTGTAGACAGTGGCCGAGCCGCCAATAGGGAATAACCCCCGCCTCAAAGAATGTCCAAGCCCGGGCTGAGCCAAGAAAAAGCGGGCTGCGTCGCCCGCGCTGGCTCAAGCCACAGGGGCGCGCGTCGACAACACAATGTAGCGCAGCGCCGAACTGGGTTCGGCCAGCAGACGCAGCTGCACTTTGGTCGGCTTCATCTTCCAGGTCAGCACATAGTCCATCGTGGTGTCCAGCGCCTGTTTCTCATTCAGGGCATCTTCAAAGCGCTGCGCCACCATGAAGTTGTTCATGCATTGCGCCACCTCGGTAAACAGGTCTTTGCCAATCTGTTTGGCCTGGTTGAGCCCGGTGGCATCTGCCTCGAATTTGTTGTAGCGGGTGATACGGCCATCCGCGCCAAAACCAATCACGCCAAAAGGCAGGGCGTCCAGGCTGGCATCGCCCAGCTGCGCGAGACGCTGCAGCAAATCAAGGTCGGCAAAATTGAGCGGTGACATAGGTTTTTTCCTCTTGTTGTATCAATCAATTCATGTTAATCAGCGGGGCCTGCGCGCCGAGGCCCTTGGCCTGGGTAAAGCCAGCAAGCAACTGCTCCAGCGGCAAGGGCTTGGAGAACAGATAGCCTTGGCCAATATCGCAGCCCAGCACATGGAGCAATATTTTTTGCTCCAGAGTCTCCACCCCCTCAGACACCGTGTTCAGCTTGAGTGACTGGGCCACCTTCACCATCGACTCCACCAGCGCCTTCTTGAAGGCATTGGTGTTCAAATCGGCCACAAAAGACTGGTCGATCTTGATCACATCAGTGTTGAGCAGATGCAGGCTGGCCAATGATGAGAAGCCGGTGCCAAAATCGTCCAGCGCAACGCGCACACCCAGTTGCTTGAGTTTTTCCAGTCTCTTCAGGGCCTCCGAGCCCTGCGGCGCGGCCGACTCGGTAATTTCCAGCTGCATCAGCTGCAAGGGCAGAGGATGCACTGCCAGGCGATTTCTTACATACTCGACAAACTCATCCGATTTGAGCTGCAGCGGTGACACATTGACCGCCATTTT
>JAFMJA010000279.1 GCA_017853735.1 Burkholderiaceae bacterium
TTGCCCGTCACATGCTGGGGCTGCGCCATGCCCTGCCGGGTGCGCGGCACTGGCGCCAGGTCTGGAGTGATCATCGGCTCAAGGCGCTGCCAGCGCGTGAGGTGTGGCAAATCGCGCATGGGTCAAAGCTGGCTGCCTGAACCGGGCACCGGCTTCGGAATACCCCTGGCCAGTCTATTGAGAGTTTTTGCCGAGTGGCAGGCCCATGCGGCCCAATCCAGCATGTTGCATGGCAGCGATAAAGTCGGCCTGAAGTTCGAAAGCGCGTTCGGGAGTTTTGTCGATACTAGATACGCGAACCAGGAAACCATCAGGAACCTGTCCTGCCCAGCCGTACTGAAACTGCACCCACTTTCTGTCCAAGCCAGGTAGTGTTGGCGTCTCACCCACAGTCATCCAGTAAGTAATGGGCTCAATGCGGTCGCGGCGCAATGCCACCAGCTGACGCACCTTGAGGGATGCTTCTTTGAGTGGCAAGCTCACATCATGAGATTGAAGCAACTCAAACCCCGAAGACCTGTAGCAAGCCTCAGGCCGGTGAGCTTGCAACTCATTGCCAAATTGGTGACCGCCATAAGCCACTGAAAGCATGATGAACTGGCCTTGCGGGTTGGTATAGATGCGCGACAGGGTCTGGTGATAAAGCTCCTTCAGAAGTGATTCATCGCCAGGAACAATCAATAGGTTTTCCGAATTCCTGGCAGTCTCCCATTGCCCCATTGTTTCAGGCACAAGCTGGGAAAGCGGGGGCAGCGGGTTGGTTTGGGCCAGATAGTGATTGGGTTTCAACCAAAGGCCAGCCATCCCTGTGAGCACCAACAAAGCGGTGAGGGTTGCACTGTTTGCCCAGTTCACACCAGGCCATCCCGTTCGGGCATGTACCAGCGGAGGGCTACTCTGTGCTCTACCTATCGGATGCATTTTTTTCAGCAGCGTGTCAGCCAGCAACAAACCAACATAGCCACTCATGAATAAAACCAATCCTGCCGCATCATGCAAAAAAGACTGACCAGCAGCATCGCCCAGGTAATAGGTAATGAGCGCCAGCATCAGCACACGAATTCCATTAGCCATGATCGCCAGTGGAATCAGCAAGAGGGCCAGCAAGAGCCGGTGCCATCGTGGCCGGTGCCCGGTGAAGTGCATGTAAAGTAGGCCCAGTGCAAGCAAAAAAATCAATGAATTCAATCCCGAGCAGGCATCGGCTACCAGCATGCGATAAGGGCCGAGAGCCAAAATCACGCCGTCGCGCGCGACCGGAAAATCCAGTTGGTAAAGAATGAATTCAACGGCCTGCGAGATCAGCACCTTGATGGGGCCAGTCATGCTGCTGACCCACCAAGCCGGGTAAGGCAGGGCCAGCAAACAGAAGAAGATTGGAAAGCGAAGTGCCCGCTGCGCTGCCACCCCCCCAGTCCAGGTGATGACGCCGGCCATAAGCAGCAAACTAGCCGCGGCATTGACAAGTTCAAGCTGTAAAGCATGTCCCAGGGCAAACCCGGGTGCGCCCAATGCCAACAGCAGGAGCGCAAGGGCCCGTTCAGAACGACTGGGGTTGCTCTGTTGCCAGTTGAACCTGAGTGCGTGGTGCGCCAGCAGGCCCATGGCGATCAGAAGCAGCCATGGCGCAAAGGAATTTTCTGGAGTTTTCCAGACAAACTGGGCCAAATCTCTGGCAGTGACGGCTAACAAAGCGAGCCAGGCTGCTAGCGGCAGCAGTGTTTTTAATGCATCGGCGGGCAGCTGACCGAATGCAATACGCTGCACACTCATGGCGATTTAGCGGGTCGTTCTATCTTTGCTTTTTCGCGCAGCTGCACAAGGGTCTGATTGAACAGCTCTCTCTCGGCCTGCCGATTTAAGTTTTCACGAATTAGCGGAGCAGCCGCAGTCCAACTCATGGGTTGGGGTTCAAAGGACTGGACTTCATACAACAACAAACCGACCGGGGTTTCAAACAACAACCATTTGCCAGGCTCGGTGTTCAGCAAGCGAGCTGCCACATCGAGCGGCAAGTCATTGCTGGGGCGCACCGTGATTTGGTCGGTCAGCCTGCCAGGTTGCTGGCGCATCCATGCCAAAGTCTTGCTGCTTGGGGGTGATTTGGCCAATTCTTCTTTGATAGTTTTGTAGGACTCGCTGTCTGTGGGTACAGAAATTTCACGTAGTCTGTAAATGCGCCTTTGCGCAAAAAGAGCAGGCTGGTCACGGTAAAAACTGGCAACATCCCCGTCCTTGATTGGAGGCAGCTTGCGAGCGATGTGAGCAGCATAAGCAGAGGCCAATGTTTCCAGACGAACTTCTTGAAGTCGCATCATCACATCGGGGTTTCGATCCAAGCCTAGGGAGATAGCCTCTTGCGCCGCCAGTTGCCTGGAAATCATGGTTTCCAGAACCGCCTGACTGGCGTTAGGCGCGGTGTTGCGCTGACGCGCATACTGCAAGGCAAAATTGACTTGATGGACCGAAATTTCGTCGCCATTGACCCGGGCCAGAACCTGCCCGCTATCTTCCGGGCGCTTGTCACATCCGCCTAGGCCAATGGCTCCAACTAGTGTGAGCGAGCAGACGCAAAGTGCCCGGTGCCATACCTTCATGCAGCGGCCAATACTGGGCTGGGCCGACGACGCTGTCTGCGCAGTGACCAGGCAAGCAGCCCGGCTCCAGTGAAGAACAGTAAAACTTCCGAGGGCTCAGGAACTGACGCAACGATCGGGGTGAATGTGATGTGGCCGCTGTAGGTGACATCGTTGCCCGACCCCATGCCGGTACCCGTAACCTTGAATTCGTAGGTACCAGATGTCAGCACGGTGCTGCCAGAGCTATCAATCAGAGTGCCACCTTGGTAAATCCCGTAGTCAAGAGTCAAGTTGCCACAACCTTTGGTGCAGCTGTCGTAAACAACGTTCATCTGGTATTTAGTGGCATCGCTGCCTGCCAGGGTGAAGCTGTAGCTGTCAGTAAAGTTCCTGGTGATGTCCGTACTGCTGAACGTGTAGGTGTAAGAACCATCAGTCGGAATAATGCCCCAGTTGGTTGAGGTCTGAGCCAATGTCAAAGTAGGCAGCAGGATGAGCGCAGCCAGCAAATATCGGACAAGCCGGCAGCCAATGATCTGTAGAACACGGCCGACTTCAAGCAGCAGAGAAGGGATTGACTTTTGCATGCTGACACCTTTTGATTTTGGGTCATCCTATTCGACAAGACCCCAGGAAGTGTGTCAGCTTGGTGAACTTTTTATTCAATTGATTCAAGTCAGTCTTGGTAACGAATTTACAAAATGCGCACCAAGCGCCAAGTAAGGAACATGCAGATCAATCTGCCTGCATATTGTTTTCAGGTCGCCGCCCGCAGTCCATTACTGAAGTGCGTTGTCACCGCTTGCGCGGCATCTGCCGGCGATCGCTGCTGCAAGGCCTGCAGAATGGCGCGGTGTT
>JAFMJA010000280.1 GCA_017853735.1 Burkholderiaceae bacterium
CAATTGACCCGAGAAGCGCAGGCCTTGGCCAGGGGTGAGGTCGTCGCCGGCACTGATGAAGCTGAGGTGGCTCGCCAACTTCAGATCTGCAATGCCTGTCGTTACTGCGAAGGATTTTGTGCCGTCTTCCCGGCGATGACGCGGCGCCTGGAGTTTTCCGTCACAGACGTGCACTACCTGGCGAATCTTTGCCACAACTGCGGTGCCTGCCTGCATGCCTGCCAGTACGCACCGCCGCACGAGTTTGCGGTCAACATTCCGCAGGCCATGGCCAAGGTGCGCTTGCGCACCTATACCGATTTCGCCTGGCCGAAGGCATTTGGCAAGCTTTATCAGCGTAACGGACTCACGCTGGCGCTGGCCACTGCTGGCGCCCTGACGTTCTTTCTGCTGCTGACCCTTTGGCTGAAAGACACGCTGTGGCGCGTGCCCAGCACAGCAGATTTTTATGCGATCTTCCCGCACAACCTGCTGGTTGCCATGTTTGCGCCGGTATTTCTCTATGCGGTGCTGGCCCTCTGGCGCGGCGTGCGCAGCTTCTGGTCCAGCGTCACACCTGGACAGGACTACCCAGCCCCCCAACTGCAGGCATTGCGTGGCGCTGCCGCGGCTGAGGCCACCCACGATGTGCTGCGATTGAAATATCTCGATGGCGGCCATGGCGAAGGCTGCAACAACGAGGATGACGCCTGGACCCGGCGCCGCCGTGTCTACCACCACCTCACGTTTTATGGGTTCCTGCTCTGCTTTGCCGCCACCAGCGTGGCCACTCTCTACCACTATCTATGGGGCTGGGTGGCGCCCTATGACCTGCCCAGCTTGCCCAAGCTGCTGGGTACGGTGGGCGGGGTGAGTCTGCTGATTGGCGCAGCCGGCCTCTTTCATCTCAGTCTGAGGCGTCACCCATTGCATGGGGATGCTGCCCAGAAGCCCATGGACCGCGGATTCATCGCCTTGCTGTTTTTCACCAGCCTGACCGGACTGGCCCTCTGGGGTGCGCGCGGCACCGCCGCCTTGCCAAGCATGCTGGCCCTGCATCTGGGTTGTGTGATGGCCTTGTTCCTGACCCTGCCCTACGGCAAGTTCGCCCATGGCATTTTTCGTGGTGCGGCCTTGTTCAAATGGGCGCTGGAAAAGCGCCTGCCCAGCAAGCTCAAAATCGGAGAAGATTGATGCCCGATCGGGCCGGGCCCGTTTCGTCAACAAGACAGAGAAAGACCGCCATGCTTGAAAATGGACGCTTGCAGATCCCTTCCCTGCAGGGCAAGTGCTCGCCAGAGGAGTGGCAGGCCAGAGTGGATCTGGCTGCCTGTTACCGGCTGGTTGACTGGTACGGCATGTCCGACATGATGGCCAACCACATCTCGATGCGGGTGCCCGACCAGGAGGGCGCTTTTCTGATCAATGCCTACGGGATGATGTACGAGGAAATTACCGCCTCCAGCCTGATCAAGATTGATGTGGAGGGCAATATCCTGGCCAAGCCCGACTTTGGCGAGCTGAACTATGGCATCAACAAGGCGGGCTATGTCATCCACAGCGCTGTGCATGCGGCGCGGCCTGAGCTGGCCTGCGTGATTCACACCCACAGCTGGGCCTCGATGGCGGTCTCGGCACTCGAGTGTGGCCTGCTACCGATCACCCAGACGGCCATGCGTTTTCTCAAGATCGGCTACCACGACTATCAGGGGGTGGTATTGAATTTGCAGGAGCAGGAATCCCTGCTCAAGGATATCGGTGACAAGGAAGCCCTGTTGCTGCGCAACCATGGTGCGATGACCGTCGGACGCACGGTGGGCGAGGCCTTCAACTGGATGCACCGGCTGGAGCTGTCCTGCCGCACCCAGCTGGCGGCCATGGCCTGCAACACGCCCCTGGTCGAGGTGTCAGCTGCGGTGCTGCAGGAAACCTGGAACAACTACCAGCCTGGCACCCGCCGGCCCTACGGCCTGATGGAGTGGCCTGCTCTGCTGCGCAAGCTCGACCGCATCGATCCCAGTTACAAGACCTGAGTTCACAGACCCACCATCAGGAGACACCATGCAAATCAGAAAATGGATCTATCAGGCGACCGCCCTGACACTTGGCTTGCTGGCTGTGGCTGCCCAGGGCCAAACTTTTCCAAGCAAGCCGGTCACTTTGGTCGTCCCCTTTGCCCCGGGTGGCAATCTGGATGTGGTGGCCCGCACCCTGGCACCTGCCATGGAGCGCGCCCTGGGCCAGCCGGTGGTGGTGGACAACAAGGCCGGTGCTGGCGGTGCATTGGGGGCTGCATTCGTGGCGCGCGCGCCTGCCGACGGCCATACCCTGCTGGTGAGCACGCCCAATGCCCTGGTGGTGCTGCCCCATATGACCAAGACCAGCTACAAGCTGGACAATTTTCAGCCAGTTGGCCTGGCTGCCACCACCGCCCTGGTGGTGGTGGTGAAAGGCGCTGACAGCCGCTTCAAGGACATCACCAGCCTGTTGGAGCACATCCGAAACAACCCTGGAAAGATTTCTGCCGGCCATGCAGGTCTTGGCACCACCAACCACATGGCCATGTTGCAGATGGAAGAGGCCGCCCGCCTCAAGCTCAACATGATTCCCTACAAGGGGGGTGCACCCGCCATCGTCGACCTGATCGGCGGGCAGTCCGACATGGTGGTGGACCAGCTCAGTAGCTCGGCCTCGCACATCAAATCCGGTGCCCTGCGTGCCTTGGCGGTGCTGTCCAGTGAGCGCGATCCAGCCCTGCCCAATGTGCCGACTCTGCGTGAGGCAGGCTTGACAAATTTCGATGCCAGCACGGCTGCAGGGATTCTGGCACCGGCAGGAACGCCGGCACTGCTGATTGAAACCTTGAACTCGGCCTTGCGCAAGGCGTTGGCCGAGGACGCTGTACGCGCTCGCCTGCTCGGTGTGGGCAGCGTGGCCCGTCCATCCTCCGCTCAGGAATTTGCTCAGCTCTTGTCCCTGGAAGATGGCCGCGCCCAAGCGCTGGCCCGCGCCGGCAAACTGAAAGCCGACTGACCGTGACCCGCCCCTGCCTGCCTCCGCACGCGCGTAGTACCCCCTTGCAATTCCAGCCACCGGCTGGCGCCTGTGATTGCCATGCCCATGTGTTTGGTCCGTTTGTCCGCCACCCGCTGGCGCTTGACCGTAGCTACACCCCAGCCGAATTTGATGGCGCCTCCTTTGTGGCGCACCTCAATGGGCTGGGCCTGAGCCGTGGCGTCTTGGTCACGGGCAGTGCCAGCGGAACCGACAATGGCTCGGTGCTGGAAGCGCTGTTGGCTTACCCCGATCGGTTGCGCGGTGTGGCTGTGGCCACTGAAGAGGTGGGTGACCAGGAGCTGGACCGCTGGCATGCGGCGGGCGTGCGTGGCGTGCGCGCTAACCTCTACCAATTGGACGGGCACAAGGTGTATCGCAATGGCGTGGGGCTGGAGACTTTG
>JAFMJA010000281.1 GCA_017853735.1 Burkholderiaceae bacterium
GAAATGAATCTGAATCCAAATCATCGATGGCACTCATTGGTTGGTACCTTAAAGGTTGACGCTGAAAACATTGATCCGTTTCTGAGTCGACGTTCACAACTGAAAGTCCTCCCTCTACAGGCCGAAGTTCTTTCTCTTTGCGTCCAGCAAACGACTCTAATGAAGACCCAACCGCCTGCGTAGATGGCTTATCTAGATGGTGTCCGCCAGACGGTCTAGGTGAATCCTCCAAAGTGGGCTCTATAGGCCCGTGTGGCGGTACTAGTGGCGGCGACTCTAGACCGTGAGGGGGTACTATCTGAATGTCATCTAGACCGCGTGTCGGGCTAAGCATTTCATTTTCAGGTGTAGTTTTATTAGTTTTTCCAGCGTCCCTCCACTTATCGAAAGTTTTCTGGCGGCTTTTCATAGGCGATGGTGCTGGAGGATCCATAAATACACTTCTACGAAACGACTCACGCGCGCCGGGATCAAATCCAGAAAGTTGGTCTAATCCTTGCCATGTGATGGCGAACCAGCTTGCCTTATTGGGACGATGACCCATCACAGTCTGGTGGATAAATCCAGCATTAATTAGTTCATTTTTCGCCCTGCTGATAACGTCTCGACTCTTCCAACCTCGCTTAGATAGGTATGAATGCGACATAAGCAACCTGCCGTTGTTGTTTTTGACAAATTGCCTTGCTACTTCCAGCAGTAGCGATCTTGCTGGGTGCGAAAGTCGAGCGTATGCGGCACAATCCATGACTGCCCAAGGCAATGCTATGAAAGGTCCTTCCATTCGCCCAGATGCGGCCCTTTTGGTTTTGTTCTTGAGGCTAATCATTTGGTCGTAAAAAGGTACTTGAATCCGTCAAAAAAACTGACAGGTGGGAAGCGGCGCTCATGTTGCACCTACTTTTGATTGAGTATCGAGCCAGTTGCGAATGTCACCAACGCGCCAAGCTGAAACGCGCTGACTAAGTTTTACGGGCCGAGGAAATGTTCCATCTTTGCACTTCCGCCAGAGTGTCGCGCTGCTAATTGGCACCACATCGGGTATCAGTTGCGCTTGGCGAAGATAGCCCGAGTCGGGCAAGTTGTCGAAGGTGGTGCGGTTGGAGGAAACACCACCAGCACTGCTGGTGGGTTCCGGTTTGGTCTGTAGGCTCATTCGGCACTCCGGCGCATCACTGCGTTAGGTTAAAAACACTCAGTTCAAGTGAGTGACTTCACGAAAACCGCGAAGTGTTTTCACTATATATGCATACCCATGAGGCTTCTTGAGCTTCCATGCCGAAATTCCATGAATCAATTGGTGGGGACAATTAATTCATAAGCTCGAGCGTCTTGCACCACCTTGCACCACCGGCGATCCGCGTCGTAGTAGTGTTTTTCAAGTGCTGATAGAGTCATTTTCTTTGTCTTTTCTGACCATCCGTCTTGGCGGATAACCCGTTTGATCGCCTCGACTACAGATAGTTTTTCTGGCTTTGTCCTTTCTATGAAGGCATCTACATCCAGCTTGAACTCTGCCTTATGAAACTTGCTCCATTCGGTTGGCCGCCCGGCAGGATCGGCAACTTTAAATCCCGGCACATGGGCTTTAGCCAGTGCCAGCGCCAACGCCTTCCAGTTCCCAGCCTCTACGCCATGCGCGTAAAAAAGGTCAGGTAACTTTGAATACATTTCATCGGTAATGCGGTTTGCTTCGGCTATGAAGTCCGCCTCGTCAGCCAATAGCCCCATTTTTCTGCGAGCAATGGTTTTTCCAAGACGGCCTGTATATAAGGGTTTACTTTTTGTCACCGTCGCGCCCCTTCAAAGTGCAACCTTCAAGTAATGCCCCAGCAGGCGGGTGAAGGTGTCCCGCTTTTTGGTTCGCGAGCCTAGCTGAGGAAAAAATCCGCTAACAACGCATTGATGCTTCGCGGTATCTCACGCCGCACCAAGGAGTGGAATCACGTCTGCGCCAACGCGCAGCTTGTCCAAATAGTCTGCCCAGACCTGCATGATTTGCCGCCGCTGGGGAATGTATTCCGCCCGGTCATATGCGCTACCAAGCGGGCCTTTCTTGCCATGGGCCAGTTGCGCTTCCACTATGTCATCCGGGATGCCATGCAATTGCTCGGCCATCATGGTACGGGCCATAGCTCGAAAGCCATGCGCCACATGGTCATCACTGCCGAAGTCCAGCCGTCGAAGAGCTGCATTGACTGTGCCGTCAGACATCGGGCGTTCAGAAGTACGAGCTCCCGGAAACACATAACGGCCATGGCCAGTAAGTAGTTTTATGAAGTGCAGAATAGAAACCGCCTGCTTTGCCAGAGGCACAAGGTGTGGCCTGCCCTTGTTCTTTTGCTCTTTGCCAGCCTTCATCACATTGGCAGGGATGGTCAGCATGGCGTTGTCTAGGTCAATCCATCTCCACTCCATTGCGCGGATGTTCCCCGGTCGCTGGAATAGCAAAGCGGAAAGTTGCAGCGCAGCACGGGTAGCGGGCTGGCCTGAATAGGCATCAATCGCCCGCAGCAGTTCACCGGCTTTTTTCGGCTCCAGAACGGCAGCGAAGTGTCCCCCAACATGGGGCTTGAGTGCGCCCTTGAGGTCTGGCATCGGATTTTGCTCGATGTAACCCGCCTGCACGGCATAACGGAACACCTGCCCCGCCATCTGCTGCACATCATGCGCAGTACTGAGAATGCCCTTGGACTCCACCTTTCGCAGAGCATCAAGAACTTGCTTAGGGCGAATGGTTGCCATCGGCAGGTGGCCAATAGTTGTAAACAGATAAAGCTCGTTCATCCGCAGCCACTTTCCGGCGTGTCCTTCACTCCAGCCGTTTGCCTTGGTCTTGTGGAACTCACGTGCCACCACTTGATAGGTGGTTGCCGCCGCATTCTTGGCTTCTTCCTTCTTGGTTTGCTTAGTCAGATTTGGGTCTGTCCCATTGGCAACCAGCGCACGAACCTCGCCGCGCTTCTCCCGTGCTTGCACAAGGCTGATTTCTGGATAGGTGCCTACAGCGTAGGTGTTGCGCTTCCCATGCAACGTGTAGTCAACGCGCCAGTACTTGCCTGCGGGCTTAACCAGTAGATATAGTCCACCCCCGTCAAAGTATTTATCTCCAGCAGTTTTACCCGTTGGCTTAACCGTTTGGCAAAACTTGTAGGAAAGCGGTGTAGTCGTGCGGCCCATTTTTTCACCCTTTAGGAGTACCTTTTGCGGTATTTCTGGGTACTTCAATCAATCAATGCTGTGCGGTACTTCATTAGATACCGCAATTCGTGCGGTACTTGATGATATGCCGTGAAGGTTCGCTAGGCAATAAAAAAGCCCGCACCACTGTGGGAAACGGGCTTAATGAAGTCTTTTGAAGTGCTGTGAGGAGCTAGTGTGGAGCGGGTGAAGGGAATCGAACCCTCGTATGAAGCTTGGGAAGCTGCCGTTCT
>JAFMJA010000038.1 GCA_017853735.1 Burkholderiaceae bacterium
GAAATGTGAATGGTAGGGCGTGCTGGACTCGAACCAGCGACCAAGGGATTATGAGTCCCCTGCTCTAACCAACTGAGCTAACGCCCCACCGAAGCGATCGATTGTAAGGGGGCTACTTGTGCTGGCTCAGCGCATTGCCGACCAGCTTGGAGGTGATGTCCACGATCTGGATCATGCGGTCGTAGGCCATGCGGGTGGGGCCGATCACGCCCAGGGTGCCCACCACCTGGCCGTCCACCTCATAGGGCGCGCTCACCACCGACAGTTCCTCGTAGGGAACCACCTGGCTTTCGCCACCAATGAAGATACGCACCCCCTCGGCCCGGCCGGTCACTTCCAGCAGACGCATCAGCTGAGCCTTCTGCTCGAACAGCTCAAAGGCTCGACGCAAATGGGCCATGTCGGTGGAAAAGTCACTCACCGAGAGCAAATTGCGCTCGCCGGAGATCACCACTTCCTCCTGGGCCTGGGTCATGGCCTCACCGCCTACCGTCACTGCCGCCTGCATGAGGGCGGCAATTTCGCTGCGCAGGGTTTCCACTTCGCCCTTGAGCTTCTCGCGCACCTTCTCCAGGGTCAGGCCCATGTAATGGCTGTTGAGGTAATTGGCCGCCTCCACCAGCTGAGACTGGGTGTAATCGTGCTCGGTGGAAATGACCCGGTTTTGCACATCGCCTTCGGGCGAGACGATGATGACCAGAATACGCCGCTCGGACAGGCGCAAAAACTCGATCAGGCGAAATACCGAGGCTCGCCGCGGTGCCACCACCACGCCCACAAACTGCGACAGGCTGGACAGCAGGTTGGCAGCATTGGCAATCACCTTGTGCGGCTGGTCAGCGGCCAGTTCGGGGGCGGCAATCTGGCCGCGCTGCACGGTCAGCATGGTGTCGACGAACAGGCGATAGCCGCGTGCGGTGGGCACCCGCCCGGCCGAGGTGTGGGGGCTGGCGATCAGGCCCAGCTCCTCCAGATCGGACATGACGTTGCGGATGGTGGCAGGCGACAGCTCCAGCCCGGGCGCCCGCGACAGGGTGCGCGAGCCCACCGGCTGCCCCTCGGCGATGTAGCGCTCCACCAGGGTCTTGAGCAGCAACTTGGCACGTTGATCGAGCATGAGGCCATTTTAATGATGTAATTTATCCATGCAGCGCAAATTCCAGCGGGTTGCCCTGATTGGCAAATACCAGACTCCTGTCGCCTCCGGCTCGGGCGGTGTGTCGCGTGGCGCGCTGGAGGAAGTGGTGCGCTTTTTGCACGCCCAGGCATGCCAGGTGGTGCTGGAGCAGCAGACCGCTGCCAACGCAGGCATCAGCGCCAGTGCGAACCTGCAGGTGATGGGTCTGGAAGATATTGGGCGCCACTGTGAGCTCGGCCTGGTGGTGGGCGGCGACGGCACGATGCTGGGCGTCGGCCGGCAGGTGGCCCATTTGGGCATGCCGCTGATAGGCATCAACCACGGCCGCCTGGGTTTCATGACCGACATCCCGTTTGGCAGTTTCGAGGCCATTCTGATCCCCATGCTGCGGGGTGAGTGTGTTGAGGAGCAGCGCAACCTGATGCAGGCGCGGGTGATGCGCAATGGCCAGTGCGTGTTTGACGCGCTGGCGATGAACGATGTGGTGGTGCACCGCGGCGGCACCTCGGGCATGGTGGAGCTGCGGGTGGAGGTGGACGGCCATTTCGTGGCCAACCAGCGCGCCGACGGCATGATTGTGGCCTCGCCCACCGGATCGACCGCCTACTCGCTGGC
Organism: Burkholderiaceae bacterium; assembly: GCA_017853735.1. Classification (GTDB taxonomy): domain Bacteria; phylum Pseudomonadota; class Gammaproteobacteria; order Burkholderiales; family Burkholderiaceae_C; genus Hylemonella. The sequence goes on from JAFMJA010000038.1 coordinate 1,754, forward strand.
CAGTGGCGGGCCCATCCTGCACCCGGCCAGTGCCGGCTGGGTGCTGGTGCCGATTGCGCCCCATACCCTGTCCAACCGGCCGGTGGTGGTGCCCAACAACTCGGAGGTGGTGCTCGAGCTGGTGGCCGGGCGTGAAGCCAGCGCCAATTTCGACATGCAGTCGCTGGCTTCCTTGCAGCATGGCGACCGGGTGGTGGTGACCCGCTCGGAGCACCAGGTGCGCTTTCTGCACCCACGCGGCTGGAGCTATTTCGACACCCTGCGCCGCAAACTGCACTGGAACGAGGAGGTCGCATGATCCGGCCAGGGTCTTGCGATGGACTGTCATGGGCCTGAAACGAATCGTCCTGCGCGACTTTGTCATCGTCAGCCAGCTCGACCTGGAACTGGCCGAGGGCTTCAGCGTGCTCACCGGCGAGACCGGCGCAGGCAAGTCGATCCTGATCGATGCGCTGCAACTGGTCACTGGCGCGCGCGCCGACACTGGCCTGATCCGAGAGGGCGCGTCCCGCACCGAGGTCAGTGCCGAGTTTGACCCCTGCCCGGCCCTGGCCAGCTGGCTGGAAGAGGGCGGCTTTGCCAGCGACGAGACACTCCTGCTGCGCCGTGTGGTGGACGCGCAGGGCAAGAGCCGGGCCTGGATCAATGGCAGTCCGGCCACTGCGGCTCAGCTGCGTGCGGTGGGCGAACAGCTTTTTGACATCCATGGCCAGCATGCCTGGCAAAGCCTGACCCGCAGCGACGCGGTGCGTGGACTGCTCGATGCCTATGCCCAGGCTGATACCCAGGCCCTGGCCCGGCTTTGGCAGGCCTGGCGGCTGGCGCAAGGCGAGTTGGCACAGGCACAGACGGCACAGGAGACCTTGCAGCGAGAACACGAGCGGCTGAGCTGGCAAATCGGTGAGCTCGACAAGCTGGCGCCGCGCGCGGGCGAATGGGAAGAGCTCAACAGCGAACACAGCCGCCTGTCACATGCCCAGGCGCTGCTGGATGCGGCGCAGGGCGCCATCGACCTGCTCGACGAGGCCGAGGACAACACCGGTGACCTGTTGGGCAAGGCGCTGGCAATGCTGCAGGCACAAGCCCATCTGGAGCCCGAATTTGCCAACATCGCCGAGGTGTTGGCATCCAGCCTGGCCCAGGTGGAGGACAGCGCACACAGCCTGCGCGCCTACCTGCGCCGCACCGAGCCTGACCCGCTGCGCCTGGCCGAGCTGGATACACGGGTCAGCCAGTGGCTGGCGCTGGCGCGCCGTTACAAACGCCCGCCGCACGAGCTGGCCGCCCTGCTGGCGGGCTGGAAAGAAGATCTGGCCAAGCTGGAGGCCGCCGCCGACCTGGCCGCCCTGAGCGAGGCCGAGGCCAGGGCCGAGGCCGCCTACCTGCAGGAGGCACGCGCGCTGTCGCGCCTGCGCGCCAAGGCCGCGCCGCAACTGGCGCGCAGCGTCAGCCAGGCCATGCAGGGCCTGGGCATGCAGGGTGGGCGTTTTGAGGTGGCGCTTGAAAAGCTGGCAACGCCCCAGCAGTCGGGCCTGGAAGATGTGCAGTTTCTGGTGGCAGCGCATGCGGGCAGCACACCAAGAGCTGTGGGCAAGGTGGCTTCGGGCGGCGAGCTCTCGCGCATCGCGCTGGCCATCGCGGTCACCACCAGCCGCCTGGGCAATGCCCAGACCCTGATCTTTGACGAGGTCGACGCTGGGGTAGGCGGGGCGGTGGCTGAAACAGTCGGCCGCCTGATGAAACAACTCGGACGCGACCGGCAGGTGCTGGCGGTCACCCATCTGCCGCAGGTGGCCGCCTGCGCTGACCACCACCTGCTGGTCAGCAAGCTGCAGCAGGACGGCACCACCCTGAGTTCGGTGAGCGCGGTGCAGGGCGAACAGCGGGTGAGCGAGATCGCGCGCATGCTGGGTGGCGAAAAACTCTCGGGCACCAGTCTGGCCCATGCCCGCGAAATGCTGCTGCCCAAGGAGTGAGCTGAGGCATGGAAATCGTGCTGATCACTGGCATGTCGGGTTCCGGCAAATCGGTCGCACTGAATGCGCTGGAAGATGCCGGCTACTACTGCGTGGACAACCTGCCGCCCGAACTGCTGACAGAGTTTGTCGGCCTGCAGCAGCAAAGGCAAAGCCAGCGGGTGGCCATTGCCATGGATGTGCGCAGCGCCGACTCCTTGCCGCTGGTGCCCGAGTTGCTCAAATCCCTGCGCAAGCAAGGCCTGGCGGTCAAGCTGCTGTTTTTTGACGCAGCCACTGAAACCCTGGTGCACCGCTACTCCGAGACCCGGCGCAAGCACCCGCTGTCGCAAAACCTCAGCCGCAGCGAAGCCAGCGACACCAAGCATGTGCTGATGGAAGTGATCGAGCTGGAACGCGAGCTGCTGACCGAACTGCGCGAGCTGGCCCATGTGATCGACACCAGCCTGATCCGCCCCTCGCAGCTGCAAGGCTATGTCAAGGATGTGCTGTCCACCCCGGCCGCGCAACTGACCCTGGTGTTCGAATCGTTTGCCTTCAAGCGTGGCATCCCGCTGGATGCCGACTACCTGTTTGATGTGCGCATGCTGCCCAACCCGCATTACGAGCCATCGCTACGGGCGCTGACCGGGCTGGATGCGCCGGTGATCGAATTTCTGCGCGCCCAGCCAGAAGTGCAGCGCCTGCAGGACGATATCGAGCGTTTTCTGCGCCACTGGCTCGATGCCATGGCGCGCGACCACCGCAGCTATGTCACCGTGGCCATAGGCTGCACCGGCGGCAAGCACCGCTCGGTCTATCTGGTGCAAAGGCTGGGGGCACTGTTTGCCGCACAATGGAATACCGTGACCCGCCACCGCGATGCCCATGAGGCCTGAGCGCGCTGGCCTGGACCTTTTCCTCAACTTCAATCAACAACTCAATAGGAGACTTCTCTTGTCAAGCTCAATATTTCGCCAGCTGGCCAAACCGGCTCTTTATGGCACTTTCCTGGCCGCCTCGTTGACACTGCTGGGTTTGCCCACACTGGCGCAGGCCCAGGCCTTTCCCAGCAAGCCCATCCGTCTGATCTGCCCCTTCCCACCCGGTGGTGCGGTGGACATTGCCTCGCGCGCCATCGCCCAGGAGCTGAGCAAGACCATCGGCCAACCGGTGGTGGTGGACAACAAGCCCGGTGCAGGCGGCAATATTGGTGGGCAGGAAGCGGCACGATCAGCGCCCGATGGCCATACCCTGTTCATGAGCACCAGCGGCATCCAGTCGATCAACCCCACGCTCTACAGCAAGATGCCGTTTGACCCCAACAAGGACCTGGTGCCGGTGTCAGCCCTGGTCTCGCTCAACAATGTGCTGGTCTTGCACCCCTCGGTCAAGGCCAACTCGGTGCCCGAGGTGGTGGCCCTGGCCAAGAGCAGCCAGGTCAACTACGCCTCCAGCGGCAGCGGCACCAGCATCCACATGTCCGGTGAGATGTTCAAGCACATGGCCAAAGTCAATATGGACCATGTCCCTTACAAGGGCAGTGCGCTGGCCTTGAACGATTTGCTGGGCGGCCAGGTGATGATGATGTTTGACAACATTCCCTCCTCCCTGCAGCACATCAAGTCGGGCAAGCTCAAGGCCCTGGCCACCACCGGCGCCAAACGTGACCCGCTCTTGCCCGATCTGCCCACCTTGGCTGAAGCCGGCGTACCCGGCTATGAATCGGGTGTCTGGTTTGGAATCACGGTGCCCGCTGGCACACCCAAGCCAATCATCGACAAGCTCAACGCCGAGCTGATCAAGGGCACCAAGTCGCCTGAATTTATCAAGCGCATGACTGGTCTGGGCTACCAGATCATGGGCAGCACCCCCGAGCAGATGGCCGAGATGAACAAGAACGACCTGGCCCGCTGGGCGCCAATCATCAAGGCCTCTGGCGCGAAGGCTGATTGATGAATTGGCAAGCCGCGATCGATTTCATCAACACCTGCGAAAGCCCCTGGTCGCGCGACTGCTCGCCGCCCTGGGGCATCCACGATCAGGATCCCGCGCCCTACAACCGTCTCTACGGCCCGGTGCATGCGCGTGGCGGTGTGGCTGGGGTGATCCACCACCGTGGCCAGTGCCTGGCCCAATGGGGCGAGGTGCACCGCGCCGACCTTACCTTCAGTGTGGCCAAGACCTATCTGGCGCTGCTGGCCGGACTGGCGGTGGATGAGGGTCTGCTGCCCGATGTGCACGAACCGGTGATCAAGCGCTGCCCTGGCATTGGCTTTGAAGGCGAGCGTCTCTCGCGCATCACCTGGCATCACCTGCTGCAGCAGACCAGCGAGTGGGAAGGCAGCTGCCTGGGCATCCCCGAGCAGGTGGACCGCTACCGCTGGCTGACCTACCAGCCCGGTGCGGCCGAGGGACGTAAGGGCGACGCCCGCCCGCTGGGCGAACCCGGCTCGCGCTTTGAATACAACGATGTGCGCATCAACCAGCTCGCGCTGGCGCTGCTGCATCTGTGGCAACGTCCGCTGCCCGAGCTCTTCACCGAGCGCTTTTTGCAGCCCCTGGGCTGCACCGATCCCTTTCAGTGGGTGGGCTACGAACAGGGCTGGACCACAGTCCGGGGCCAGCGCATGATGTCGGTGCCCGGTGGCAGCCACTGGGGCGGCGGCGTCTCCATCTCGGCCTGGGACCAGGCGCTGATCGGCCTCATGCTGATGCAAGGCGGCCAGTACCAGGGCAAGACCCTGCTCTCGAAAAAGTGGGTGGCGCGCATGACCCAGCCCTGCGATGTGGCGCCCTACTACGGCTACCTGGTCTGGCTCAACCAGGCCGGGCATCTGTTTGAAGCCGCTCCGCGCAGCTCATGGTTTGCCATCGGCGCGGGCTCTTCCATCACCTGGATCGATGCGGAGCTGCAGCTGGTCTGCGTGCTGCGCTGGATCGATGCGGCCAAGACCAATGACTGCATTGCCCAGGTGATGGCAGCGATTGGACGCAGTTAGCCCGCCGCCGCGGGCTCAGCCCGACAGCAGCTTGCGCACCGGCGCGGGCAGTCCCAGTTGTGGCCATTGCCCTGGCTCAAACCATTGGCCCTCCGTCTGCAACCGGCTGGATGACTTCAGCTGCAGGCGCACCGGATGCAGGTGCAGATCCTTGTGGGTCAGCACATGTTTGACCACCGGCAGATCATGAAGCGCCGCGCGTTGACGGGCTGGCAACGCCGTTTCCAGGGCTTCGCGACTGTCGAACAGCGGCAGGCAGTACAGACCGGCCCAGACGCCGGGGGTGGGCCGCTGGCTAAGCCATACCGCACCGTCCGGCGTTTGCGCCCACAGCAGCCAGAGCGATTCACTGCTGCGCTTGAGACGGCGCGTCTTGACCGGATAGCGCTCATGCGCACCTTGCTGATGCGCTACGCAGCACCCGATCAGCGGACAGGCCGTGCAATGCGGGTTGCGGCTGGTGCAGACGGTGGCGCCCAGGTCCATCACGCCCTGGGTATAGATTGGCATGGCTCGCGCCAGGTCGCGCGTGGGCAACAGCTCGGTGGCTCTCTCCCACAACGCGCGCTCGCTGGCACTGTCAGCCAGGTCGGCGCCAAAGCCGAGCAAGCGCGTCAGCACGCGCTTGACATTGCCATCCAGAATGGCCACCCGCTCGCCAAAGCAGATGGAAGCGATGGCCGCCGCTGTGGAGCGGCCGATGCCAGGCAGGGTTTGCAATTCGTGTGCGCTGCGCGGAAAGGCGCCGCCGTGATCGCTTACCACCTGCTGGGCGCAGGCGTGCAGATTGCGCGCACGGCTGTAGTAGCCCAGACCGCTCCACAGGGCCAGCACCTCGTCCTGATGCGCAAGCGCCAAGGCGGCCACATCGGGGAAGCGTCGCAAGAAGCGGGCGTAGTAATCACGCACCGTGGCCACCTGGGTCTGCTGCAACATGATCTCGGACAGCCAGACCCGGTACGGATCTTGGGTGCCTTGCCAGGGCAGGTCATGGCGGCCATGCGTGCGTTGCCAGCGCAGCACAAGCGTGGCCAAGTCCATGCCACTCTTCATGGCGCTTACTTCTGGCATGCCGGGCAATAAAAGGTGGAGCGCTGGCCCTGCTTGATCAGGCGGATGGTGGTGCCGCAAACCTTGCAGGGCAGCCCAGCTCGCCCATACACCATCGCCTCGAGCTGGAAATAGCCGTTTTCACCCTGGGCATTGGAAAAGTCACGCAGGGTGCTGCCACCTTTTTCCACCGCGCGGGCCAGCACCTCGCGGACCGCCGCATGCAGCCTGGCCGCACGCGGCCGGCTGATCCTGTGGGCCGCCAGGGTGGGCCGGATGCCGGCCAGGAACAGGGCCTCGCTGGCGTAGATATTGCCGACACCAACCACGATGTCACCCGCCAGCAGAACCTGCTTGATCGCAGATTTACGCTGCTGGAGTGCGGCGTGGAAATTCTCTGGCCGGAAATCTTCCGACAGCGGCTCCACCCCCAGACCACCCAGCAGTTTGCGTGCAATGGGCGAGGTCTCACTCTGGGCATAGACCACCGCACCAAAGCGGCGCGGGTCGTTCAGGCGCAGGGTGCCCAGGCTAGTGCGCAGCTCGACATGGTCATGCTTTGTCCGCTCAGGCAGCTGGCTGGCAAAACTCAGGCTGCCAGACATGCCCAGATGGATCAGCAGCAGGCCTTCACTGAGGTCCAGCAGCAAATATTTGCCGCGTCGGCGCACCGCAAGCACCCGTCGCCCAAGCAGTTTTTCGGGTCGGATGCCCAATGGCCAACGCAGCGATTGACCCAGTGACACCGCCTCAATGGTGGCGCCAGCAATGCGATGGGCAAAGCTCAGGCGGGTGACTTCGACTTCGGGGAGTTCTGGCATGTCGGGCGAAACGGCTGGCTTGGATTATTATGGCCCGATGTCATTCCCCCTCCGACTCGCTGCCCTGCTGCTGGCTGCCACAATGGGCGCCCAGGCGCAAACCGAAAAAACCCAGCCGCCCAAGCCGGAGTCGCCGCCCGCCACCTCGGCCATGAGCAGTGCGCTGTTCTATCAGCTCCTGCTCGGTGAACTGAATCTGCTCAATGAAGAAGCAGGCGCGGCCTTCTCCCTGCTGCTGGATGCAGCGCGCCAGACCGGAGATGCACGCCTGTTTCAGCGCTCGGTTGAAATCGCACTGCAATCGCGTGCCGGAGATTCCGCCTTGCAGGCAGCGCGCGCCTGGCAGAAGGCCGAGCCCAAGTCGCGCGATGCCAACCGCAATGTCCTGCAAATCCTGATCGCGCTCAACCGCATGGATGAAGTCCTGGAGCCGCTCAAGCGAGAGATCAGGCTGGCTGCGGCCAATGAGCGCGAGGCGGTGATCAACGCCCTGCCGCGCTACTTTGCCAGGACCACCAATAAAAAGCAGGCGGCCAATCTGCTGGAACAGGCGCTGGGCGAGTTTCTGAACAACCGCGCCACCGCCGCGGCGGCCTGGACCAGCGTGGGCCGTTTGCGGCTGGAAGCCAAGGAATATGGGCCTGCCCTGGAGGCAGCCCGGCGTGCCCAGAGCAGCGCGCCCCGCGCCGAAGGGCCCGCCCTGCTGGCCTTGCTGCTGATGGATCCTGCGCGGCCGCAAGCCGAGGCGATGGTGAAAAAATATCTGGAGACTGAGCCAGCGCGCTCTGAGATGCGCCTGGAATACGCGCGCCGGCTGCTGGAGGGCCAACGCTACGCTGAAGCCTACGAGCAGGCGCGCCAGATCAACCAGCAGCAGCCCGAGTTTGCCGAGGCCTGGCTGATTCGCGGCATGCTGGAGCTGGAAAAAAACGAAACCGATGCAGCCGAGCAATCCTTGCAGCGCTATGTCAAGCTGGCAAAGGCTCCCAGCTCGGGCTCGCAATCTGAGCAGAACCGCGGCCTGGTGCAGGCCTTCCTGACGCTTGCAAGCATTGCCGAAAAACGCAAGGATATCGCCGCTGCAGAAGCCTGGCTGGCGCAGATCACCGACCCCCAGGACATGGTGCGGGTACAGAGCCGGCGCGCCGATCTGATGGCGCGACAAGGCCGGCTGGAAGAAGGCCGCAAGTTGCTGCAGGCCCTGCCCGAGCGCACTCCGGAGCAGGCGCGCGCCAAGTTCAGCGCTGAAGCCCAGCTGCTGCGTGAGCACAAGCAGTACCAGGCCGCCTACGACCTGCTGCTTCAAGCCACGCAACGCCTGCCGCAAGACCATGAGCTGCAGTACGACCTGGCCACCGTGGCAGAAAAAATGGGCCGGCTTGAAGAGATGGAGCGGATCCTGCGTGGGGTGATGCAGCTCAAGCCCGATTACCCCCACTCCTACAATGCCCTGGGCTACTCGCTGGCGGACCGCGGCCAGCGCCTGGATGAGGCGCGCCAGCTGATCATCAAGGCACTGGAGCTCGCGCCGGGCGACCCCTTCATCAGCGACAGCCTGGGCTGGGTCGAGTTTCGCCGTGGCAATTTGTCCGAGGCCCAGCGCATCCTGCAGGAAGCCTATAAAAAACGGCCCGATGCAGAAATCGCTGCCCATCTGGGGGAGGTGTTGTGGAGCCAGGGCCAGCGCGACCAGGCCATGCTGGTCTGGCGCGAGGGATTGGAGATCAACGCCGACAATGAAACCCTGGTTGAGACGCTCAAGCGTCTGAACGTCAAGCTCTGAACGCTCCGGCGTCATGCGGCGTCTGCTCTACCCTATCCAGTTGATGGTTCTGCTGGCCCTGCTGGCCGGCTGCGCCCAGCCGGCCCTGCGCCCCGACCCAACTGCCTCGTTCTGGCAAGGCCGACTGGCCCTGCGCGTGGACAGCCAGCCGGTGCAATCGCTCAGTGCCAGCTTTGAGTTGCAGGGCAGCGCAGCCCGGGGCTCCTTGCTGCTGCTCGGCCCGCTGGGGCAAGCTGTGGCCAGACTGGACTGGCAGCCTGGCCGGGCCAGCCTGAGTGATTCGAATGGGGTGCGGCGCTTCGATTCCATCGATGATCTGCTGACGCAGTCGCTGGGCACCACCCTGCCAGTCTCTGCCTTGTTCGAGTGGCTGGCTGGTCGTGAAGCTGTGGCCCCAGGCTGGCAAGCCGACCTTTCCGAGCTCAAGCAGGGGCGCTTGGGCGCACGCCGAGTGCAACCCGCGCCAGTGGCCGAGCTTCGCCTGCTGATCGAGCAGGCAACACCATAATCTGCCCATGCGCGCGCTCTACGACATCGCGGCCCCGGCCAAGCTCAACCTGTTTCTGCATATCACCGGGCGGCGCGCCGACGGCTACCACCTCCTGCAATCAGCCTTCATGCTGATCGACTGGTGCGACACCCTGCATTTTGAGCAGCGTGGCGACGGCCAGATCGCCCGCACCGACCTGGGGCCGGCCTTGCCAGATGAGGACCTGATTGTGCGTGCCGCCCGTGCCCTGCAGACTGCCACCGGCTGCAAGCGCGGTGCGCAGATCAGCGTGGACAAACGCATTCCCACTCAGGCCGGCCTGGGTGGCGGTTCTTCCGATGCGGCCTCCACCTTGCTGGCGCTCAACTGCCTGTGGCAGCTCGGGCTCAGCCGGCAGCAACTCTCGCGCATCGGCTTGCAACTTGGTGCTGATGTGCCTTTCTTTCTGCTGGGCGACAACGCCTGGGTGGAGGGCATTGGCGAGGTGCTGACACCGCTGGCGCTGCCGCGCGCCCAGGTGCTGGTGGCCAAGCCCCAGGAAGGGGTGCAGACACAGGCCATCTATTCCTCGCCAGCGCTCAAGCGCAACACAAATACTGCTACAATCTCGGGCTTTGCTGCAGACCCCTACGGCTTTGGCCGCAATGACCTGCAACCTGTTGCCCAAGCCCTCTGCCCTTCCGTGACCTCAGCCCTGCAATGGCTGGAATCACTGGGATTGCGGGGCCGGATGACAGGCTCAGGCAGCGCGGTTTTTGCCTGGGTTCCTCACCCTATGCTGGTTCCAGCGGCGCCGGAACAGTTGCAGGTGCGCTTGTGCAGTAACCTGGAAGTCCACCCCCTCAAGGGATGGGCCTCCTGCGACAGTTGATCGGTGGGCAGTTCTGTTGGACTGTCAACCCGTGTAGGGGAGTCGCCAAGTTGGTCAAGGCACCGGATTTTGATTCCGGCATGCGAGGGTTCGAGTCCTTCCTCCCCTGCCAAATGTTGCTGGGTTTTTAGTTGCCGGAAAACGTGATGCAGGCCCCTTTCTTTTCCGATTTTGTGGTTTTTACCGGTAACGCCAACCCCGGTCTGGCTGTCGATATCGCCAACTTTCTAGGCTCCACCCTCGGTGCCGCGCAGGTTGGGCGCTTCTCCGATGGCGAGGTCACGGTTGAGATCAACCAGAATGTGCGCGCGCGCGATGTGTTCGTGGTCCAGTCGACCTGCGCGCCCACCAATGACAACTTGATGGAGTTGCTGATCATGGTTGATGCGCTCAAGCGCGCCTCGGCCGAACGCATCAGCGCGGTCATTCCCTACTTTGGCTACGCCCGCCAGGATCGTCGCCCACGTTCAACCCGGGTGCCGATTACCGCGAAAGTGATCGCTAACATGCTGCAAGCAGTCGGGGTGGCCCGGGTGCTCACCATGGATTTGCATGCCGACCAGATTCAGGGGTTTTTCGATATCCCGGTGGACAACATCTACGCCTCGCCCGTCCTGCTGGGCGACCTGCGCCAGAAGAACTACGAGGATCTGATTGTGGTGTCGCCCGATGTGGGCGGGGTAGTACGTGCACGCGCGCTGGCCAAACAGCTGGGCTGCGACCTGGCCATCATTGACAAGCGCCGCCCCAAGGCCAATGTGAGCGAAGTGATGCATGTGATTGGCGAGATCGAGGGCCGCAACTGCGTGATCATGGACGACATGATCGATACCGCAGGCACCCTGGTCAAGGCCGCCGAGGTGCTCAAGGAACGCGGTGCCAGAAAAGTTTATGCGTATTGCACCCACCCGATTTTTTCTGGCCCGGCCATCGAGCGCATCTCGCAGGGCAGCGCGCTGGATGAGGTAGTGGTGACCAACACGATTCCCCTGAGTGCGGCTGCAGCTGCCTGCACCAAGATACGCCAGCTGAATGTGGCGCCGCTGATTGGCGAGACGATCCAGCGTATCGCCAAGGGGGAGTCGGTCATGAGTTTGTTCGCCGATCAGGACAATCTGTTCTGATCCGGACATTGAAGCGGGCGCGGTGCTCAGTCAGAGCCTGCGCCTTTGTTAAACCGGAGTCACACTGGTCGCGGTGGATTCCTTATGGAGTGAACTATGAAATTTGTCGCTTTTGAGCGCGCCAAGCAGGGAACGGGTGCGAGCCGCCGTCTGCGCATCACCGGCCGCACGCCGGGTATCGTCTATGGAGGGCAGGGCCAGCCTCAGCTGATCGAGCTCGACCACAATGCCCTCTGGCATGCCCTGAAGAAGGAAGCTTTCCATTCGACCATTCTCGACATGGAACTCAACGGCAAGGAAAACAAGGTGCTGCTGCGCGATGTACAGATGCACCCCTTCAAGCAACTGGTGCTGCACATCGATTTCCAGCGCGTGGACGCCAACACCAAGCTGCACATGAAGGTACCCTTGCATTACAGCGGCGAGGAAAATTCGCAGGCCGTCAAGTTCGACAACTGCTTGGTCAACCATGTGATGACCGAGCTGGATGTCACCTGCCTGCCCAAAGACCTGCCTGAGTTCATCAGTGTGGACCTGAGCGGCCTGAAAAAGGGCAGCTCGCTGCACCTGGCCGACATCACCCTGCCCGCGGGCGTGAGCGCCGTGACCCACGGCAAGGTCAACCCAGTGCTGGTCTCGGTGGTGGCTGTGGCAGCCGAAGAGCCTGCTGCCGAGGCCGCTGCCGCACCTGCTGCTGCCGCACCCGCTGCAGATGCTGGCGCAGCCGACAAGGCAGCGCCCAAGAAGAAGTAAGCCTGCGACGCATCTTTTTGCGTCTCCCAGCGGCCCACCTCGGTGGGCCGTTTTTCTTGCCGGGCATGAGCTTCAGTTCGGCAAGACCCCCTCCATAATGTGGACATGATCAAGTTGATGGTGGGCCTGGGCAACCCGGGTCCTGATTACCAAGCCACCCGACATAACGCCGGCTTCTGGTGGATCGATGCCGTGGCGCGCGAGCTCAAAGCCAGCCTGAGCGCAGAAAAGGGCACCTATGGCCTGGTCGCGCGTGTCACTGCGCAAGGTCGCACGCTCTGGCTGCTGGAGCCGCAAACCTTCATGAATCTGTCGGGCAAGGCGGTGGCTGCGCTGGCGCGCTTTTACAAAATTTCCCCTGAGGAAATTCTGGTGGCGCACGATGAGCTGGATTTGCCTCCCGGCCAGGCCCGCCTCAAACGCGGCGGTGGCCATGCTGGCCACAACGGGTTGCGCGATATACATGCCCAACTGGGCAGCGATGACTACTGGCGACTGCGCCTGGGAATCGGGCATCCAGGTGACAAGGCCGAGGTGGCCAACTGGGTGCTCAAAAAACCGGCTCCCGAACAGCGCCAAGGTATCGAGGACAGCATCGCGCGCGCGCTCAAGGCCCTGCCCCATCTATTGACGGGCGAGATGGACAAGGCCACCGCTTTGATTCACACTAGCAAAGCGCCACGGCCCAAGCCGCCAAGGCCGGACAACATCTCGAAGCCGGGCGAGAAAGGGAGTCCACCATGTGGGGAAAATTCGGACTGAACACAGTCATCTGCCTGATGACTGCCCTTGTGTCGTCTGCCACTGCCCAGCAGGTCTACCGCTGCGGCAGCAGCTACAGCCACATTCCCTGCGAAGGCGCCAACTCCCTGCCATTACAGCCCCAAGACGCCAAGGCCCAGGAAGAGGCACGCAAGGCCAATGACGCTGCCACCCGGCGCGATCGGCGGCTGGCTGAAGAACTGGAAAGAAACCGCCTCAAGGAAGAGGCCTTCCTGACTCGCGCCAGAGGGCCGATTGTTCCGCCGCCTTATGACCCCAGCCTGGGCCGACGCGAGTATGAAGAAGCCCGTTCCGAAGCACGCAAAAAGTCGCCCCACTTCACCGCCCGCACACCGCCCCAGCCCAAAGCGGACAAAGACAAGCCTGGCAACAGCACGCCTGGCAAACCTTAGGCTTTCAATTGCCGGCAGCGTCAGCCTTGGCCTGAAGCTGCAAGCGCCAGAAGCGCTGCATCAGGGTCTCGCGGTCTTCCACATGCGCGGGATCCACCGGGATACAGGCCACCGGGCAGACCTGCACACACTGGGGCTCATCAAAATGTCCCACGCATTCGGTGCAGCGCTGCGGATCGATGACATAGATCTCCGGACCCAGCGAGATCGCCTCGTTGGGACATTCAGGCTCACAGACATCGCAGTTGATGCACTCGTCGGTGATCATCAGCGCCATGCCGGGCCCCTGGTATAAGTAGAAGAAATATGCAGC
>JAFMJA010000039.1 GCA_017853735.1 Burkholderiaceae bacterium
CTGCACCCAGTGGCGCACCCGGGCCTCGTCGGTGGCCAGGATGCCGGGTGCCTTGCCCGCCCTCACAATGCGCGCCACCGCATCCTCCAGCGCGGCAAGCACCTTCGGGTGATCCGGCTGGCCCGGATAACCCATGGAAAACGACAGGTCGTAAGGTCCGAGAAACACGCCGTCCACATCGGGTGTTGCGGCAATGGCGTCAAGGTTTTCCAGGGCCTCTACTGTTTCTGCCTGCACCAGCAGGCACATCTGCGCATTGGCCTCGTGCGCATAGTCGGGGTAACCCTGCCAGCGCGATGAACGCGCCATGAAGCTGCCCATGCCTCGAATGCCTTGTGGCGGGTAGCGCATCGCGCGTGCGCACAGCTCGGCCTGCTCGGCGGTGTCCACCATCGGGATCAGCAGGGTCTGTGCACCCAGCTCCAGGTATTGCTTGATCAGGGTGGTGTCTGCCTTGGGCAGTCGCACGATGGGCTGGGTGCTCAGGCCAGGCAGGCTGGCACGCGCGCTGGAGATTGCCTGCAGTTGCGCCAGCACAGAGCGCAGGTCATTGGGGCCGTGCTCGCCATCGATCACCAACCAGTCATAGCCAATACCAGCCAGCAGCTCGGTGCTCAGGCCATCGGCCAGATCCAGCCAAAGTCCAAATTGAGGCTGACCTTGACGCAGGGCCAGCTTGAAGGTGTTGATGGGTGTCTGCATAAGGCGCTCGAAGGCTGAAGGAGCCGATGATACGCAGTCAAAGCGAGCAATCAGCCGCAGCCTGCGATCTGTAAATCCATACAGTATCATTGCCCCATGGCCAAAGGCAAGGTTCTCTTTACCTGCAGCGAATGTGGTGGCAACAGCCCGAAATGGCTGGGTAAATGCCCGCATTGCAATGCCTGGAACTCGCTGCTGGAGGGGGTGGCCGAAAGTGCTGCGCCCGTTAAAAACCGCTTTGCCTCCCTGGCCAAGACAGCGGTAGCTGCAACTTTGGCCGACATCGAGGCCAGTGATGTGGCGCGTACCCCCACCGGTCTGGAAGAGTTGGACCGCGTGCTCGGCGGCGGCATTGTCGAGGGCGCGGTGGTGCTGATCGGCGGCGACCCCGGGATCGGCAAATCCACGCTCTTGTTGCAGGCCCTGGACGCCTTGCAGCGCGCGGGCCTCAATACCCTGTATGTGACTGGCGAGGAAAGCGGCGCCCAGGTGGCTTTGCGCGCGCGCAGGCTGGGCGTGGGTCAGTCGCAGGTGTCGGTGCTGGCCGAGATCCAGCTGGAAAATATTCTTGCTGCAATTGAGCAGCGGCAACCGGCAGTGGCGGTGATTGATTCGATCCAGACCATCTACTCCGAGTTGCTCACCTCCGCTCCGGGCTCGGTGGCGCAAGTGCGTGAGTGCGCGGCGCACCTGACGCGCGCGGCCAAGGCTGGCGCGACCACCATCGTCCTGGTTGGCCATGTCACCAAAGAGGGGGCGCTGGCCGGTCCACGGGTGCTGGAACATATGGTGGACACCGTGCTTTATTTTGAGGGCGACACCCACAGCAGCTTTCGCCTGGTGCGTGCAATCAAAAACCGGTTCGGCGCAGTCAACGAGATAGGTGTCTTTGCCATGACCGACAAGGGCCTCAAGGGCGTGAGCAACCCCAGCGCCATATTTCTGAGTCAGCATGAGCAGCCTGTTCCGGGCAGCTGTGTGATGGTCACGCTCGAGGGCACACGCCCCCTGCTGGTGGAAATCCAGGCCCTGGTCGATAGCGGTGGCCCGTCGCCGCGCCGGCTGTCGGTGGGCTTGGAGCGCGACCGCCTGGCCATGCTGCTGGCGGTGCTGCATCGTCATGCGGGCGTGGCCTGCATGGACCAGGATGTGTTTGTGAATGCGGTGGGGGGCGTGCGCATCAGCGAGCCGGCGGCAGATCTGGCGGTGCTGCTGGCCATCACCTCATCCTTGCGCGGCAAGCCCCTGCCCAAGGGGTTTATTGCCTTTGGCGAAATCGGTCTGGCTGGCGAGGTGCGGCCGGCACCGCGCGGCCAGGAGCGTCTGAAAGAAGCCGCCAAGCTGGGCTTTGCCCAGGCTATCGTCCCCAAAGCCAATGCGCCCAAGAAGTCCATCGATGGCATGACCATTCATGCCGTCGAACGGGTGGAAGAGGCGCTGGAGGTGGTGCGCGGCCTGAACTGAGGCGCTCAGGCGGGCTCGGTGCAGGGCCCTGCGGCATGGGGTTAGGATTCTGAACATCCGATCACAAGCCCGCTCAATCCGCCACTTCAACCCGACCGCTCTAGGAAACTTTTATGCCTGCCCTGACCCTCGACCTTGCCCGTCAGCTGCTCGACCAAGCCATGCTGCGAGCCAGCCAGGAATTCAAACGTCCGATCTGTGTCTCTGTCTGCGATCACACCGGCCTGCTGCTGGCATTTGCCCGCATGGATGGCGCGCCCTTTCGCTCGGTGGCCATTTCCCAGGGCAAGGCCTACAGCGCCGCGCGCATGGGCACCACCACCCAGGCAGTGCTCGAGCGCCTGCACCGCGAGGGCATCCAGGTCGGCGATTTCTGCGACCCCCAGCTGACATCCCTGCCAGGGGGCTCGCCATTGAAGGAGCAGGACGGCACTTTGCGTGGCGCCATCGGGGTCAGCGGCCTGACCTCGGAGCAGGACCAGCAGATTACCGACGCGATTGCCAAAGCCTTTGCCGCATGAAAACTGTGCGCCTGCCCTCGGGCGAGCTGGTGTCGGCGCTGGGGCAGGGAACCTGGTTCATGGGCGAACAGTCCAGCGCCCAACCGCAAGAGATTGCGGCCCTGCAGCTGGGGCTGGATCTGGGGATGACGCTGATCGACACCGCCGAGATGTATGCCGATGGCAGGGCTGAAGTGGTGGTGGGCAAGGCCCTGTCTGACCGACCCAGCCGCAGAGACGCGGCATTTGTGGTGAGCAAGGTTTATCCGCACAATGCCTCGCGCAGTGGCACCATCACGGCCTGTGAACGCAGCCTCAAACGCCTGCAGACCGATCGCATCGACCTCTACCTTTTGCACTGGCGCGGCCAACACCCACTGGCTGAAACCGTGCAGGCTTTCGAGGCGCTGAAAAGTGCCGGCAAGATTCGTGACTGGGGTGTGAGCAATCTGGACGTCAAGGCCATGACCGAGCTGTGGCAGGTGCCCGGGGGCCAGGCGGTAGCGGCCAATCAGGTGCTCTACAACTTGGGCCGGCGCGGCGTGGAATGGGACTTGCTGCCCTGGCTCCATCGGCATGGCGTGGCCACCATGGCCTATTCACCGATCGAGCAGGCGCGCCTCTTGCGCCACAAGGGCCTGCAGTCGTTTGCCATCCGGCACGGCCTGAGGCCAGCGCCAGTGGCGCTGGCCTGGCTGATCGCACAGACCGGGGTGATGGCCATCCCCAAGTCAGCCAGCGAGCAACATCTGCGGGAAAACGCTCAGGCGCTGCACATGCAGCTCACGCCAGACCAGTTGGCCGAGCTGGACCAGCTTTTTGCGCCGCCGCGCGGCCCGCAGGCCCTGGAGGTCTTGTGAGGCCGAAGTGATTTAGGGGCTGCCAAACAGCGCGTCGTCAAATATCGCCACAGCCCTGGTCCAGCCGGCGGATGCGCCGCGGATCTTGTGCGGAAAGCAGGAGATGTAAAAGCCGCTGGCAGGCAGGGACTCCAGGTTGTGCAGCTTCTCCAGATGGCAATAGCCGATGTCGCGGCCCGCTTTGTGACCTTCCCAGATCAGGGCCGGGTTTTTGGAGTCGCTGTATTTTTTGGCGGTGTAGACAAACGGAGCATCCCAGCTCCAGGCGTCGGTGCCGGTCAGCCGAATGCCACGCTCGAGCAGGTACATGGTGGCTTCATAGCCCATGCCGCAGCCCGAGGCCACATAGTTATCTTTCCCGTACTGCTGACCTGCCCGGGTGTTGACCACCACAATCTCCAGTGGCTGCAGGGTGTGGCCAATGCGCTTCAATTCAGCGTCGACCTCCTCGGCACTGACCACATGCCCATCGGGCAGGTGCCGAAAGTCCAGCTTCACTCCCGGCTGGAAGCACCATTCCAGCGGCACCTCATCAATCGCGATCGCAGGCTTCTTGTGGCCCAGGGCCTTGTCCATGGTGGAGTGGAAGTGGTAGGGCGCATCCAGGTGGGTGCCATTGTGGGTACAGAGCTGCACCATCTCCACCGCCCAGCCTTCCCCATCGGGCAGATCCTCCTTTTTCAGGCCAGGAAAAAAGGGTTCAATCTGAGAAAAGCTGTCTTCATGAGTGAAATACTCGATTTTTGGCGCGAACGCCGGTGGGTCCGACACCACATCGTTTTCGAGAAAAATCGAGAGGTCAACAAAGCGTCGCGTCATGGGCTGTGTCCTTGTGGCTGGAGTGGCCGGTCACTGGCGCCCGGCCTGACCTATCGCGCAGGCAATCGGGCGATAGCTGATGGCAGCTGCTATTGTGCGGCGGGATTGCATGGCGCAGGGCGCTTCAGTTCGGTTACGATGGCTTATGGTTTGCCCTAATTAGCGATTTGTCACTTCTGTTTCAATATTCCAAGGCTATGAAATCGGTTTCGGACGTTTAGCTCATGCCCCTGACATCCATCAATCACTTTCTGATCCGCTCCAACGACCTGGAGAAATCGCGTGCCTTCTATCAGGATGTACTCGGCATGGCGCAGGTGCCTCGTCCTGACTTCCCGTTCCCGGGCTATTGGCTGGGTGTGGCTGGGGCTGCCCAGGTGCATCTGGCGCCTGGCGCGATTGAGAATGCTCCGCTCTACTTCATCGGCACGCCTGAGGGTGCGGCCACCGACAACAGCGGTGTGATCGACCATGTGGCGTTTTTGGCCGAGGACCCGCTGGCCTTTGTCGAGCATCTCAAGGGCCTGGGGGTTTCTTACCGTCCGAGATACCTTTCAGACTCCAGGTTGTTTCAGCTGTTTGTCAAGGACCCGGACGGCATCACCGTGGAACTCAACTTCTTTAATGTGGATGATTCCGTTGACTGGGGTGGTGAAGATTACAGCGCCATGCCCCGGGCCAATTGATTGTTGAGATGCAGTAGGTAAATGAGCCGCCGCCTGCTGCATTGTGTTGTGTGAAGTCGGACTCAAAACAGGAGACAAGCATGGATAAGATTCGTCGCAAATTGTTGGGCGCCACCTCTGCGGCAGCGTTGGTGGCAGGATTAAGCCCGGCTGGCGCACTGGCCAACAACCCGGTCAAGATTGGCTTTAGCATGCCACTCACTGGCGGCTTGGGCGGTGGGGGACAGGCCTCCCTGCTGGCCCTGAAGATCTGGGCTGAAGATGTCAATGCCAAGGGCGGCTTGCTCGGGCGCAAGGTCGAACTGGTTTATTTTGATGATCAGGGCAACCCCGCCAACTCTCCCGGCATCTACACCAAACTGCTGGATATCGACAAGGTCGACCTGCTGTTTGCCCCCTATGCGACCGTGCCTACCGCGCCGATCATGCCCCTGGTGAAGCAGCGCAAGAAATTGCTCATGGGCAACTTCTCCTTCCAGGTCAACGACAAGACCAAGCACGATATGTGGTTCAACAACGCACCTTGGAATACAGCCGAAGACTGGTCAAAAGGCTTCCTGGAGGCGGGACGCTCTGCGGGTGGCAAGACGGCGGCCATTCTGGCGGAAGACCTGGAGTTTTCGCAGAATCTGGCCAATGGCGCACGCCCCTATTTCAAGGCGCAGGGTTTGAACATTGTTTATGACCAAAACTTCCCGCCGTCCACCAAGGACTTTTCATCGCTGATCCGTGCCATTCGCGCCTCCAACGCCGAAATTGTGTTTATCGCCTCCTACCCGGCCTCCTCGGCGGCCATCGTCAATTCGATCGCTGAGATCGGCCTTGGGCCGCAGGTCAAGATTGTCGGCGGCGGCATGGTTGGTCTGCAATTCACCCCGATTGCGGTGAACCTGGGCAGCAAGCTCAACGGCATCGTCAACTACCACGTCTATGTGCCTGGCATGGCCCTGCCTGGCGTGGAGTCTTTCCTCAAGCGCTACACGGTGCGTGCCAAAGCTGAAAAAATCGATGAGCTGGGCTTTTACCTGCCGCCGTTCAGTTATGCCATCGGTGAGATGCTGGAGCAGGCGGTCAATGGCACCAAGAGCCTGGATGACCGCAAGCTGGCCGACTATCTGCGCAAAAACGAGATGAAGACCATTGTGGGCCCGGTGCGCTATGACGCCAATGGCGAGCGCTCCAACCCCCGAGTGATCATGGCGCAGTTCCGCGGCCTCAAGGACAAGGATCAGGAGCAATTCCGAAATCGGACTGCCCAGGTGGTGCTGTCGCCCGCAGGGGACAAGACGGGCGACTTCATCGCCCCCTATTCCAAGGCGGCTGCGGCCAAATAAGATCGCAATAAACCTACAGGGTCTGGCTGGCAGAGGGCTTGCCCGCTGCCAGCCTGTTACCCAAGAATTCAAATAATGGTTTTTTCTTTTGACCTGCTGCTTGAGGCGGTGATGTTTGGCCTGCTGCTGGGCTGCTTTTATGCGGCGGTCAGCCTGGGCTTGTCGGTGGCGTTCGGTTTGCTGGATGTGCCCCATGTGGCGCACCCCGCCTTGTTGATTGTGGGCTCCTATGGCGCCTACCTGCTGGGCGGTTGGGGCATCGACCCCTTGGTCGCAGGAATTCTGCTGATGCCGGTGTTTTTTCTCATCGGCATGTTGCTCTACCGTTTTTATTACGAAACCTTTGAAAGCCGGGGCAGTGCCGCGGGCGTCAACGGCCTGGCATTTTTCTTTGGGACGGCATTCATCATCGAGGTGCTGCTGATTGTGGGCTTTGGCGTGGACCAGCGCTCGGTCTCGGCGGCTTATATCGGAGTGAGCCTGCAACTGGGTGACTACCGCATCCCTTACCGTCTGATTGTGGCCGCCGGTGTTGCCCTCTTGCTGACCTTTGTTCTGACCCTCTTTTTCTCGCGCACTTTCATTGGTCGCGCCATCAAGGCGGTTGGCCAGGATGAAGGCGCGCTCAGGTTGATGGGCGCTGACCCTGTCAAGGTCAAGCAGTTGGCTTTTGGCATTGCCACCGCGGTCAACGCCTTGGCGGGCGCCATGCTGATCATTGTCAGCCCGGTCGATCCGACCATGGACCGCATTTATATCGGTCGGGCATTCTGCGTGGTGGTGCTGGCGGGCATGGGCAGCATGAGCGGCACCCTGGTGGCGGGTTTGATATTGGGCGTTGCCGAGTCGATCGTGCTGACCATGTTTGGCGCGTCTTGGGCGACTGCGGTGGCCTTCGGACTGCTTTTGCTGATGCTTGGCATTCGACCCCATGGACTCTTCGGCAGGTAAGTCACAATGAAGTACTGGATTGTTTCTGCGCTTGCCCTCCTTCTGGCCATTGCGCTGGCCTTGTCCGGGGCGAATGAATATATTTTCTTTGCCGGCTTCGTGGTGCTGCAGGCCATTGTGCTGGCCACCGCCTGGAATATCCTGGGCGGCTATGCTGGCTATGTGAATTTTGGCGTGCCGGGCTTTGTGGGTGTGGGTGCCTACACCGCGCTGGCCATGCACCTGCTGTTTCAGGCGCCCATCCTGGTTCAAATACTGGCGGGCGCGGTCTTGGCCGGTGTGCTGGGCTTGGGCGTGGGCCTGCTCACCTTGCGTTTGCGCGGAATTTTCTTCTCGATAGCCACTATCGCGGTGGTCTTCATTCTGGAGGCCATCGTGATGAACACCCGCTTTCTGGGCGGCGCCACCGGCCTTCAATTGACCCGGCCGGCCCTAGCCTGGGGCTTTGATTCCTACACCCGCATGTTGTTTGTGGCTATGACGGCGATGGCCATCCTTGCCGTCTCGGTGGCGCGCTACATCCAAAACTCGCATATCGGCCAGGGCTTGCAGGCCGTGCGCGATTCGGAGGAGGCCGCAGAATGCTCGGGGGTTCCCACGCTCAAACTGAAATTGATTGCCTGCGCCATCTCGGGCGCCATGCTGGGCATCGCGGGCGCGCCGCTGCCGATGTACCTCAGCTATGTGGAGCCTGCCTCCACCTTCAACCTGCACTATGCGGTGATTGCCCTGGCCATGCCCATCATTGGCGGCACCTCCCATTGGGCGGGGCCTTTGATTGGCGCCTTGATCCTGGGCAGCCTGCAGCAGATTGTGACCGTCACGGTTTCGAGTGAGCTGAACGTGCTGGTGGTGGGTGTGCTGCTGGTGGTGTTTGTGGTGGCTGCACCCGACGGGGTGATCGGATTGATCAAAAAATGGAAAACATCCTCGAAGTAAAAAGCCTTGGGAAAAACTTCGGGGGCTTTGCTGCCCTCAGTGAGGTCAACCTGTCAATCCGCAAGGGCGAGCGGCTCGGCCTGATCGGCCCCAATGGCTCGGGCAAGACCACCCTGATCAACTGCATTTCAGGCGCCCTGCAAAATGACCAGGGCAGCATTCACTTCCAGGGTGAATCGATCGTGCACCTGCCAGCCCATGCCAGAACCCGGCGTGGCATTGCGCGCAGCTTTCAGCTGCCTCGCCCGTTTCGCAGCATGTCCGTGCTGGAGAACCTGATGGTTCCCCTGGCCTATGTGGGTGGCGTGAGCGGCGCCAAGGCGCGCAATCAGGCGCTGGAAATCCTGGCCGAAATGGGTCTGGCCGACAAGGCCGAGAGCAGCTCGGCCTCGCTGTCGCAGGTTGAGCTGCGCAAGATGGAGCTGGCGCGCGCCATGGCGGCCAAGCCCCAACTGTTGATTTCGGACGAGGCCATGGCCGGCTTGTCTGGCAGCGAGGTGGACGATGTGCTCGACATCCTGATCGACCTCAACAAAAGTGGCATCACCATCATCATGATCGAGCACATCATGCATGCGGTGATGCGCTTTTCCGAGCGCCTGGTCTGCCTGGACGCCGGACAGATCATCTGTGATGGTGATCCACAGACCGTGGTGGCCAATCCTCAAGTTCATAGGGCATATCTTGGCGATTAAATTAGAAATCTCCGATGTCGAAGCCAGCTATGGCGCAGTGCGCGCCTTGCATGGCGTCAGCCTGAACATCAGCCAGGGCCAGACGGTTGCCCTGCTGGGCACCAACGGCAACGGCAAGAGCACTTTGATGAAATGCGTCATGGGCATGGTGCGCCCGACCCAGGGCACGATTCGCCTGGAGATGGATGGCCAGCAATATGACCTGACCCAGCTGTCCACCCAGGAAATTGTCAATCTGGGTGTGGCCATGGTGCCCGAGGGGCGACGCCTGTTTCCCAAGCTCACAGTCGAGGAAAACCTGCTGCTGGGCGCTTACCGCGAGGGTGCCCGCGAGAAAATTGCAGATAACCTGGCATTCTGCTACGAGGCTTTTCCGGTGCTGGTTGAACGGCGCCGGCAACTGGCCGGTTCGATGTCGGGCGGGCAACAACAGATGCTGGCGATTGCGCGGGCGCTGATGTCTTCGCCGCGCCTGCTGCTGGTCGATGAGCCGTCGGTGGGCTTGTCCCCCTTGCTGGTGTCGCAAACCATCACCAAGCTCAAGGAGCTTAAAGAAAAATACCAGCTCACCGTGCTGATGGCTGAGCAGAACTTCAATCAGGCCATGCGCGTGGCCGACTATGGCTACATCATTGTGCATGGCGAGATTGTTTTTCATAGTGAGGTCGAGGCGCTCAAGGAGAACGAGCTGGTCAAGAGTTTTTATCTGGGTGTGCACCGCTGACGAGGAGTTTTGATCATGAAGGCCCCCGCTTTCGACTATGTGAAGCCGGCCAGTGTCGATGAGGCGCTGGCTTATCTGAAGCAATATGGGTCGGGTGCCCAGGTCTTGGCTGGCGGCCAAAGCCTGATGGCGGTGCTCAATCTGGGCCTGGCTATGCCCGAGGTGCTGGTGGATATCACTGGCATCTCCGGCCTCAGGGACATTGTTGTCCATCCAGACAGCGTGCGCATCGGCGCCCTGGTAACCCACGCCACACTGCAAGCCAGTGCGGATGTGGCCAAGTACCTGCCGCTGTTGTGGCAAAGCGTGCCGCATGTGGCGCATCTGGCCATCCGCAATGTGGGAACTCTGGGCGGGAGCATGGCCCTGGCCGACCCGGCGGCCGAATACCCGGCGGTGGCGCTGGCGCTCAAGGCGGTGATCACCCTGCAAGGCCCCAAAGGGCAGCGCCAGGTGGCAGCAGATGACTACTTCCGAGGTCTGTATGACACCGCGCGTGCAGAAGATGAATTGCTGGTGGCGGTGACTTTTCCCAAAGTCAAGAACAACCAGGTCATGGTGTTTGATGAGCTGACCCGCCGCAGAGGCGACTACGCCCTGTGCGGCCTGGCCGCCGCGTTCGATCTGCAAGGCGGCAAAATCAGTGCAGCACGCCTGGCCTATCTCTCCATGGGCGACACACCGGTGCTGGCCAGGGCGGCCGCAGAGGCGCTTGGCGGCAAGGCGCCCACAGAAGAAGCGATTGCTGCGGCTCAGGCCGCCTTGGCACAAGACCTGGCGCCACGGGGTGATCTGCATGGCTCGGCCAAAGGAAAGCTGCACTGGGCCAAGGTCTTGCTGGCTCGTTCTATCCGCCAAGTGGGGAAAAATGTATGAGTGATAAGCGCCGACCGATATCGGTCATGGTCAATGCCGAGCGCATCGAGCGCCCGGTCCTGGTGCGTCAGCACCTGGTGGATTTTTTGCGCGAGGAACTCGATCTGACCGGCTCCCATCTGGGTTGCGAGCACGGGGTTTGTGGTGCCTGTCAGGTGATGGTCGATGGACAGGTGGTGCGAGGCTGCCTGACCCTGGCGGTGCAGACCGATGGCAAGCAGGTGCAAACCATTGAGGGCCTGAGCGATTCGGGCGAGTTGGCGCTCTTGCAGGACGCTTTCTTGAAGCACAACGCGCTGCAATGCGGATTTTGTTCTTCGGGCATGCTGATCACCGCCCTGAACATTGTGCGCCACCATCCCGATTCGAACCGGGAAGAAATCCGCGACCATATCAGCGGCAACTTTTGCCGGTGCACCGGCTACCAGGCGATCGTCGATGCGATCGAATCGGTGCTGGTGAAGAACCGGGCCACCGAGATCTTGGGAGCATCGCTATGAACGCGCGCATGGAGTTGCCCGCCCGGCAGCAGGAGTCCGAGGCGCAGGTCAAGGGTTATATCGGCAAGTCCTCGCCCAGAGCAGGCAGCAAACGTCTGTTGCAGGGGCGCGGCGCCTACATCGACGACATGCGTTTGCCACGGCTGGCCCATGTGGTCTTTTTGCGCAGCCCGCACGCCCATGCCCGCATCAAGTCGATGGATCTGGGGGAAGTCCTCAAGCAGCCGGGCGTGATCGGCGCCTTCACTGGCGCCCAGATCGCGCAATATTGCACCCCCTGGGTGGCGGTGCTGGGCCACCTCAAGGGCATCAAGTCCGCGCCTCAGCATGCGGTGGCAATTGACCGCGCCTGCTGGCAGGGCGAGCCGGTAGCGGCCATCGTGGCGCAAACCCGTCGCCAGGCTGAAGACGCGCTGCAGTTTGCCCAGGTCGACTATGAAGTCTTGCCGGTCATTGTGGAGATCGAGGACGCGCTCAAGGGTGACTATGTGATCCACCCCGAGCTGGGCGACAACATCTGCTTCCAGCGCGAGCTCAAGACCGATGATTTTGACGCCGCCTTTGCCAGGGCCGATGTGGTGGTGGAGAAAACCTACAAGTTTGCCCGCCACACCGGGGTCACCAACGAGACCCGCGCGGTGCTGGCCGATTACCAGCCGGCTGATCACAGCCTGACGGTGTATCACGCCACCCAGGCGCCGCACATGATGCAGGACATCATCTCGCGCCACCTGAATATCCCGGAATCCAATGTCCGCATTGTGTGCAAGGACGTGGGCGGCTCATTTGGCATCAAGGTGCATGTCTACCCCGATGAGATGGCCACGGTGGCGCTGTCGGTGATGCTGCGCCGCCCGGTGAAGTTCATCGCTGACCGGCTCGAATCCTTCATCAGTGACATCCACGCCCGTGAGCATATTGCCACGGTACGCATGGCCTGCACCAAAGAAGGCGACATCCTGGGCTTTGACCTCAATGACCTGACCGCCATCGGCCCCTACTCGGTCTACCCGCGCACCAGCGGCATCGAGGGCAACCAGGTGGTCAACCTGACGGGCGGGCCCTACCGGCACAAGGCCTACCGCGCCCAATTGAAGGTGGTGTTCACCAACAAGAATGTCACCTGTCAGTACCGTGCGGTGGGGCATCCGATCGCGGTGGCCTTGACCGAGGGCATTGTGGACGAAGGCGCGCGCGCCCTGGGCATGGATCCGGCCGAGTTTCGGCGGCGCAATCTGATCGCCGATGACGCTTACCCCTACACCTTTCCTTCGGGCCTGAAATTCGAAAAACTTTCCCACCACCAGTGCCTGGACAAGCTGCTCAAGCTGATGGATTACGACAACCTGCGCGCCGAACAGGCCGCTCTCAGGAAGCAGGGTGTCTACCGCGGCATTGGCTTGGCCGCGATGATTGAGGTCACCAACCCATCGCCAGCCTTTTATGGGGTGGGCGGGGCGCGCATCTCGGCCCAGGATGGCGCCACCTTGCGCCTTGATCCCAGCGGCATGCTCAATGTGCTGGTCAGCGTGACCGAGCAGGGTCAGGGAACCGAAGCGGTGTTTGCCCAGGTGGCGGCCACCATTGTCGGCGTCACCCTGGAGAATGTGCGGGTGGTCACCGGCGATACCGCGGTCACGCCCTATGGTGGTGGCACCTGGGCCTCGCGCGGCGCTGGCATTGGTGGCGAGGCTGTGCTGCAGGCCGGCAAGGCCCTCAAGGCCAATATCCTGGCGGTCGCCGCGGCAGTGCTCAAGCTCGATGCCGCCCAGCTCGACATTGCTGACAACGCAGTGGTTGACCGGCTGACGGGCGAACAGCGCATGCCTCTGGCCGAGGTGGGCCGGGTTGCCTACTTCCGCCCAGACACCCTGCCCATGGACTTTCAGTCCGAGCTCACAGTCACGCGCCACTTTACCCCGCGTGAATTTGGCTTTACCTTCACCAATGGCATTCAGGCTTCCTATGTCGAGGTGGACCCGGATACCGGTTTTATCAAGCTGCTCAAGCATTGGTGTGTGGAAGACTGCGGCACGGTGATCAACCCGATGCTGGTGGATGAGCAATTGCGCGGCGGGGTGGTCCAAGGCCTGGGCGGGGCGCTGTTTGAAGAGTGCCTCTACAACGAAGAAGGTCAGATGCTCAACGGCTCCATGGCTGATTACCTGGTGCCGATGGCTTTTGAGATGCCCGACATTGAGATTGCCCATGTCTGCACCCCCACCATGACTTCCGAGCTTGGTGCCAAGGGCGCAGGCGAAGCGGGCACGGCCGGCGCACCAGGCGCCGTCATGAACGCGGTGAATGATGCCCTCCAGCCTCTGGGCGGCAATGTGATTGAGCAGCCCATGACGCCAGAGCGGGTGCTGGCGGCGCTGGGCAAACTGTGAGGATCTGGCCATGAACAATCCCAAACGTCCGGGCGTTGTCGCAGCGCACTCTGTCAGTCGCTTTGTCTTTACCGTTCCTGACCTGGAAGAGGCCAAACGCTTCTACAAAAACTTTGGCCTGGACGTGCGGGAGTATCCGGATCACATCGATCTCTACACCTTTGGCCATCCGCACTGCTGGGGGCAGGTCTATGGCAACGGCAAGCCCAAACAGATTGCTTACCTCAGCCTGGGGGTCTATCCCGAAGATTTCGAGGCGCTGAAGGCGGCCGCAACCCGCAAGGGCATTGCCCTGGTGGCGCCACATGCCCTGGGCAGTGACGATGGCTTCTGGGTGCGCGACCCCGAGGGTGTGCATGTGCAGGTGCTGGTGGCCGACAAGGTCACACCCAACGAGCGCGCCCAGACTTTGGGTTCGATCGTGAAGCGCAATCCGATCGGTGTGCCTATCGGACCTATGCGCAGCGAAACCAAGCAGGTCCGGCCCAGGCGCTTGTCGCATGTTCTGCTCTTCACTTCGGATGTCAAGCGCTCGCTTGGCTTTTACTGTGGCGTAATGGGCTTGCGCCTGTCGGACTACTCCGGCGAGATCATTGCCTTCACCCACGGCGCCCATACCAGCGACCACCACCTGCTGGCCTTTGCCAAGTCCCATGGCCCCGGCCTGCACCACACCAGCTGGACGGTCGACCACCTGGACGATGTGGGCCTGGGCATGGAGCAGATGCGCGCGGCAGGCTATGAAAAGGGCTGGGGGGTGGGCCGGCATGTGATCGGCTCCAACTACTTTTACTATGTCCGTGACCCCTGGGGCAGCTTCTCGGAGTTTTCCTACGACATCGACTTCATTGACGCCAAGACCGATTGGCCGGCGACCGACTACCCGGCCGAAGATTCGATGAATCTCTGGGGCGCGCCCCTGCCGGACTACTTCATCGAGAATCACGAAAAACAGGTCTGAGCGTCAGCGCTTCTGGCTTTGGAGCCAAACTATGCAAATGCAAGGTCAACGCACCTTGAGTGTCTCGCAACAAGCCGCCTGGGACGCCCTGAATGACCCGGCAACCCTGAAAGCCTGCATACCCGGCTGTGATCGGCTCGAGCCAGTGGGAGATCAGCAGTTCAATATTGGCATGGCGGTCAAAATTGGGCCGGTCTCTGCCAGATTTGGTGGCCAGATCAGCTTGCGCGATGTAGAGGCACCCAACTCCTACACCCTCCAGTTCGAGGGCCAGGGCGGTACGGCAGGATTTGGCAAAGGCCTGTCCCATGTTGTGTTGCAGGCGCAGGGCGAAGGCTGCCTGCTCAGCTACACCGTCGAGGCCCAGATGGGCGGCAAAATTGCCCAGCTTGGCCAGCGCCTGATTGATGGCGCTGCCAACCGAATCGCCGAAGACTTCTTTCAGCGTCTGGACCAGCATCTCAGCCAGGCCCACGCCGCGGCAAAGACGCCAGAGTCAACCGACAGCGCGCCGATAGCCGATGCTTCAGAAAAAACAGGCCCGCCCAAGCTTTGGTGGGGAGCTGCAGTGCTGGCGGGCTTGCTGGCCTGGTGGCTGTTGCGCTAGGCTGGCCTGAAGGGCTCTTGGGTGGTGAGCGCGGC
>JAFMJA010000282.1 GCA_017853735.1 Burkholderiaceae bacterium
TCGCGCGAAACCTGCCGGCTCGCCAAAACGGGCAGTCGGCGCATACAGGCCGGTGGGCTGGTAGCCCCAGGAGCCATCAAATGGGTGCTCACTGATCGGCAGCAACTCCAGGTGGGTAAAGCCCATTTCCTGCACATAAGGCACCAGCGTGTCGGCCAGTTCATCCCAGTTCAGCCACCGATCAGCCTGCTCAGGCACGCGTCGCCAGGATCCCAGGTGCACTTCGTAAATACTGATCGGTGCTTGCAGGGCATTGGCCGGCTGGCGTGCGCTATTGCCACGCCAGGGCGCGGGAAGCTGCGCGACCACGCTGGCGGTGGCGGGGCGCAACTCGGTTTGCCGGGCGTAGGGGTCGGCATGATCGGGCAAGGTCTGGCCATCTGGGCCAAGCAAGGCAAATTTGTAACGATGGCCCAGTCCCGCCTCGGCGATGAACAGCTCCCATACCCCACACTCTGGGCGCAGCCGCATCGGGTGACGCCGAGCGTCCCAATGGTTGAAGTCGCCCACCACACTGACGCGCTTGGCGTTGGGCGCCCAGACTGCAAAGCGCGTGCCACTGACCCCTTCGACCGAAATGGGGTGCGCGCCCAGCACTTCGAAAGGGCGCAGATGGGTGCCTTCGGCCAACAGCCAGATGTCCAGCGCGCTGAGCAAGAGTCCAATCCGGTAGGGGTCTTCCAGCCAATGGGTCTGGCTGTCGTTCCAGCGCACCTGCAGCCGGTAGTCAGCGCATTGGGCCTGCGGGCATAACCCTTGGAAAAATCCCCGCGGATCGAGCGCTTGCAGCGCAGCCAGCAGATCGCCCTGGCGCGAGTGCAGCGTCACGGCTTGTGCGCCAGGTAAAAAACAGCGAATGGCGGTCGCACCAGATGGATCCTGGTGAGGGCCCAGCACACCAAAGGGATTGGGGTGTGTGCCCTGGCAAATGGCTTCGATGTCGAACGGGTTCAATAGGGCCATGGTGCTGGGGCTTAGCGACTCAGCGGTGCGACCTTCCAGATGTCCTTGGCATATTGGGCGATGCTGCGGTCCGAGGAGAAGCTGCCCATGCCGGCGACATTGGCGATGGCCTTCTCGTTCCACCGCCTGGGTGAGCGGTACAACTCGTCCACCTGCAACTGGGTGCTGATATAGCTGGCAAAGTCGGCCAGCAGCATGTAATGGTCACCTTCATGAATCAGGCTGTTGATCAGGCCGCGGTACCGATTGGGCGCATTGGATGAAAAGTGGCCACTGCTGATCGCGTCCAGCACAGCTTTGAGCTCGGGGTTGTGCTTGTAAATTTCGTAGGGTTGATAACCTATGGCACGCATCTCTCGCACTTGCGGGGTTTTCAGGCCAAAGATGAAGATGTTGTCGTCGCCCACGTTTTCGCGGATTTCAATGTTGGCGCCATCATCTGTGCCAATGGTCAGCGCGCCATTGAGCGCCAGCTTCATATTGCCTGTTCCGGAGGCTTCTGTGCCGGCAGTAGAAATCTGCTCGGACAAATCGGCACCCGGAATGATCAGCTCGGCCACCGATACGCTGTAATTGGGCGCAAACACGACCTTGAGCCTGTCGCCGATGCTGGTGTCGTGGTTGATCACATGGGCCACGTCGTGGATCAGGTGGATGATGGACTTGGCGGTGTAGTAGCCCGAGGCCGCCTTGCCCGAAAATATCACCGTGCGTGGCACCCAGTCGTCATGCGGGCTGGCCAGTATCGACTGATAGCGCCACACCACATGCAGCAGATTGAGCAACTGGCGTTTGTATTCGTGGATGCGCTTGACCTGCACATCAAACAGGCTGTTGGGATTGACGGTGATTCCGGTCGTGTTTTGAATGTATCGGGCCAGGCGTTGCTTGTTGGCTTGTTTGACGGCCATGAAGGCGCTCTGAAAGCCGGCTTGATCCTGGTGCGCACGCAGACCGCTCAACTGCTCGAGGTCGTGGCGCCATCCCTTACCCAGGGTGTCATCCAGCAGGCTGGACAGTCCTGGGTTGGCCTGGGCGAGCCAGCGCCGGGGCGTCACGCCATTGGTCACGTTGGTAAAACGCTCTGGCCAGAGCTGGGCGAAGTCGGCAAATATGGTGCTGGTCAGCAGCTGCGAGTGCAGCGCGGAGACGCCATTGATCTTGTGGCTGCCGACCACCGACAGGTGCGCCATGCGCACACGCTGCTCGCCAGCCTCCTCAATGATGGACAGACGTGCCATAAAACCCAGATCGCCAGGGCGCAGGCGAGCTGCGGCTTCCAGAAAATGGTGATTGATCAGGAAAATGATTTCCAGATGTCTTGGAAGTACCCGAGCCATCAGGCTCACGGGCCAGGTCTCCAGGGCCTCAGGCATCAGCGTGTGGTTGGTATAGGAAAAGGTGCGGGTGCAGATGGACCAGGCGGCATCCCAATCCAGGTCGTGTTCGTCGTGCAGGATACGCATCAATTCGGCCACGCTGATGGCCGGATGGGTGTCATTGAGGTGGATCGCAACCTGCTCAGCCAGATTGTGAAGGCTGGGGTGTTCCTCCAGGTGACGCTTGATCAGGTCTTGCAGAGAAGCGCAGACAAAGAAGTATTCCTGCTTGAGGCGCATCTCCCGCCCTGCAGGCGTGCTGTCGTCAGGGTAAAGCACCCAGGAAATATTCTCGAATTCGTTTTTGGCTGCCGCAGCGCGGGCATAGTCTCCGGTTTTGAATGCATCGAGGTTGAAATGCGCGGGAGCTACCGCCTTCCACAGGCGCAGTGTGCTCACCTTGTCGGTTCCGTGACCGGGTACGACCATGTCATAGGCTTTGGCATCCACCAGACCGTCGTGCAGCCAATACGGTTTGCCATTGATCCGTTCGACCCAGCCGCCAAAGCGCACTGGGTAACTGATCTCTGAGCGGGGAAATTCCCAAGGCGTGCCATTGAGCAACCAGGGATCGGGGTACTCCACCTGAGCACCGACCATGATTTCCTGGGCAAACATGCCGTATTCGTAACGGATGCCGTAGCCCCAGGAAGGCAGTTGCAAGCTTGCCATGGAGTCCAGAAAACAGGCCGCCAGGCGCCCCAGACCGCCGTTGCCCAGGGCAGCATCAGGCTCTGTGCTGGCTACGTCTTCGAGCATACGGGCATGCGCCTGCATGCCTTGTGCCGCGCCCTGTTGCAGGCCCAGGGCGTCCAGTGCATTGCCCAGGGTACGTCCCATCAGGAATTCCATGGACAGATAGACCACTCTTCTGGCCTTGGCCTGACGTTCCTGGGTTTGAGTTCGGACCCAGCGCTCGGACAGCTGGGCACGGGCCACCTGCGCCACTGCCTGCATCAATTGGGCATTGCTGGCTTGCGCAGGTTCCACCCCGATGGTGTGGAGCAATTCGTCATCAATGGCCTGGGCCGTGCGACGGCCACCAGGGTC
>JAFMJA010000283.1 GCA_017853735.1 Burkholderiaceae bacterium
TCTGGAAATCGAAGGTTTGCCGGATCTGAAGATCGAGCAGGCATTCGAACTGGCTGATGCCTCTGCGGAGCGCTCAGCTGCGGGTTGTACCGTAGCATTGAACAAGGAGCCTGTTATCGAGTACCTCAACAGCAATATCGTGCTGCTGAAAAACCTGATTGCCAACGGGTACCAGGATGCTCGTACCATCGCCCGCCGCATCAAAGCCATGCAAGCCTGGCTGGCCAAGCCAGAACTGCTCAAGGCTGACAAGGATGCCGAGTATGCGGCTGTGGTCGAAATCGATCTCAACGAGATCACAGAACCCATCGTCTGCTGCCCGAACGACCCCGATGATGCAAAAACACTTTCTGACGTGGCGGGCGCAAGCATCGATGAGGTGTTCATCGGATCGTGCATGACCAATATTGGCCACTTCCGGGCCGCCTCCAAATTGCTCGAAGGCAAGCGCGACATTCCGGTCAAATTATGGCTGGCGCCACCCACCAAAATGGACCAGCAGCAGTTGTCTGAGGAGGGTCACTACGGTGTATTTGGTCAGGCTGGCGCGCGCATGGAGATGCCGGGTTGTTCCTTATGCATGGGCAACCAAGCACAGGTGAAAGAGGGCGCTACCGTGATGTCTACCAGCACACGCAACTTTCCCAATCGCTTGGGAAAAAATACCAATGTTTACCTCGGCTCGGCTGAGCTGGCGGCCATCTGCTCCAAACTCGGTCGCATACCAAATCGGGAGGAATACTTGGCCGACATGGGCGTCCTCAAAACCAATGGCGACAAGATCTACAAGTACATGAACTTCGACCAGATTGAGCAATACCAGGACACCGCTCGTGAGGTGGCCGTGTAGGCCGATCTGCCATTGCACGGATCCAAAGCTTGTACGGGTAGCGACTGAGGGACGGCGTAGCGCCTGGGCAAGGGTATTAGCTCAATGACAACCCCTTGGGCTTTTGGGTGGACAGTTTTGCTCTTGCTGTGCAGCAATGTCTTCATGACATTTGCCTGGTACGGGCACCTGAAAAACCTGTCCACTTCGCCTTGGTATGTGGCGGCTCTGATCAGTTGGGCAATCGCCCTGTTCGAATACCTGCTCCAGGTTCCAGCCAATCGGATCGGAAACGCACAGGCAGGCCTGAGCGTTTCCCAGCTCAAGATCATGCAAGAGGTGATTACCTTAACGATTTTTGTACCCTTTGCTGTCCTCTACCTCAAGGAGCCCTTCAAACTCGACTATCTCTGGGCAGCGGTCTGCCTGATGGGCGCGGTCTATTTCATCTTTCGTGGCGGCTGATCAATACATCACTCGGTTACACTTCCTGTCGTCATGAATCGGAGGGATTTCAGTCAGGAATTCCCCGCCAAGGAGGTCCCATGCTTTTTGCCAAATTGATGCCGCGTGATGGCAGTTTTTTTGAAATGTTCAACCAGCACGCGGATCGGATTGTCGAGGCAGCGCGGGCTTTCTCCCTGCTGGTGGAGCACTACGCTGACCCTGCCATGCGCGAACAATACAACCGGGATGTGGACAGCGCCGAACGAGCCGCCGACCGAGTGACCCACGATGTGAATCGTGCACTGCACAAAACCTTTATTACCCCGATTGACCGCGAGCAGATCCACAACCTGATAAACAACATGGACGATGTGGCTGATTTGCTGCAGGACTCTGCTGAAACCATGGCCCTCTACGATGTTCACCACATGACCGAGGAGATCACTCGATTGACGGACCTGAGTGTCAAGTGTTGTGAGCGGGTCAAGGACGCTGTCTATATGCTTGGCAACATTGCTGACCCCAGAACTGCCGAGGCGGCTTTGAAAACCTGCGAGGAAATCGACCGCCTGGAGTCGGATGCGGACCGTGTGATGCGCAACGCCATGAGCAAGCTTTTTCGTGAAGAGCCCGATGTGCGTGAGGTCATCAAGCTCAAGGCGATCTACGAATTGCTGGAGACGGTGACTGACAAGTGTGAAGACGTCGCCAACCAGATTGAGGGCATTGTCCTCGAAAATTCCTGAGTAGCCAGTCTCCATGGAAACCATGCAAAGCGCCCTCTGGGTAGTGATCATGCTGGTGTTGCTGGCACTGGCATTCGATTTCATGAATGGCTTTCATGACGCTGCCAATTCCATCGCCACCGTTGTGTCTACCGGGGTCTTGCGGCCCGGCCAGGCGGTCTTGTTTGCCGCCTTCTTCAATGTGATTGCCATTTTTGTGTTTCACCTCAGTGTGGCTGCAACGGTTGGCAAAGGCATCGTGCAACCGGGCGTGGTCGATACCCATGTGGTGTTTGGTGCGCTGGTGGGCGCCATCACCTGGAACATCATCACCTGGTACTACGGCATCCCCAGCAGCTCATCGCATGCCCTGATCGGCGGCATTGTGGGCGCGGTGATCGGCAAGGCTGGCATGGATGCGCTTTTGTCTGCCGGCATTCTCAAGACCGTTATTTTTATTTTTGTTTCGCCAGCATTGGGTTTTCTCCTGGGCTCGCTCATGATGCTGGCTGTGGCCTGGGTCTTTCGCCGTACCTCGCCCTCACGCGTGGATGGTTGGTTTAGGCGTTTGCAATTGGTCTCGGCGGGTGCCTACAGCTTGGGACATGGCGGCAATGATGCGCAAAAGACGATCGGAATCATCTGGATGTTGCTGGTTGCAACCGGTTATGTGACCTCGACAGAATCAGCCCCCCCGGCCTGGGTGGTGGTGAGCTGTTATTTGGCCATTGGCCTGGGCACCATGTTTGGCGGCTGGCGTATTGTCAAGACCATGGGTCAGAAAATCACCAAGCTCAAGCCGGTGGGCGGTTTCTGCGCGGAGACGGGCGGGGCATTGACTCTTTTTATGGCCACCATGCTGGGTATCCCTGTCTCGACTACGCACACCATCACCGGAGCCATTGTGGGTGTGGGCTCAGCGCATCGCGCCAGTGCGGTGCGCTGGGGGGTGGCGGGCAACATCGTCTGGGCCTGGATTTTCACCATTCCAGCCAGCGCATTCGTGGCCATCGTGGCCTACTGGGCCAGCCTGAAGCTGTTTTGAGGGATGCCGAAATGGCCCTGGGCGAATGTTTGGCCCTGGGTTTGCCGCAGCGATCTCGTGGCCAGCTCTCAGCTGAGCTGACGAGCCGACTCAATCTGGTACTCGAAGTAATGTTGAAAGCTGAAGGCGATGCTGGCAATCAGTACCGCTGCGCCAACCAACAGAGAGATGGCGACCGCCCCGATCGTCAGCCAGCCAGTTCGTCCAGCCGAGGCGTCCAGCGGGGCATCGGGGTTGAAGCGTGCGTTCCAGCGCTCAACCTGCATCAGGCCGTAGACGATGGCATTCAAGGCGCAGCCGGCAAAAGTGAAGCCAAGCAGAGGTAGCAGAAACCCGGTCGCCGGGT
>JAFMJA010000284.1 GCA_017853735.1 Burkholderiaceae bacterium
CCACCACATGCAGCATCCAGTTGTCACCCGGGTGCAGCAGCACGGTGACTGCGGTACCGGAGATCTGCGCGCCCGAATAGATAGGGCGCATATAGGACTGCATCAGGCCGATGCGGCCCTGTGCTTCGTGCACAGTGGCCACGCCATACTTGGCCAGCTCATCAGTGGCAGCAGCGTCAGCGCGCACGATGTTTCGCTTGACAATGCCCAGGGGTGCGTTGAGGCTCATGGTGTTTCCTTTATTTAATAGTTGGGGACAGAGCTGGTCTATAGCGCAACCTGCGCTCTATCCCGCAAAATTATTGGACTTCTTTCTGTTTCAGCGCTGCGTCCAGGCGGGTGAACACCCGGCGGGCATTGCCCTCGTAGACCTTGAAGCGCTGTTCGTCGTTCAGGTTGGCAGTGGCCTGGATATAGCGCTTGGTGTCATCGTAGTAGGCACCGGTTTCCGGGTCAATGCCGCGCACTGCGCCAATCATCTCCGAGGCAAACAGGATGTTGTCAACCGGGATCACCTTGGTCAGCAGGTCGATGCCAGGCTGGTGGTAGACGCAGGTATCGAAGTAGATGTTCTTGAGCAGATGCTCAGAGAGCAAGGGTTTTTTCATTTCCTGGGCCAGACCACGGAAACGGCCCCAGTGGTAGGGTGCCGCACCGCCGCCATGCGGAATGATGAATTTCAGGGTGGGGAAATCGCGGAACAGATCGCCCTGGATCAGTTGCATCACCGCCGTGGTGTCGGCGTTCAGATAGTGCGCACCAGTGGTGTGGAAGCAGGCATTGCAGCTGGTCGACACATGGATCATGGCCGGAATGTCGTATTCGACCATCTTCTCGTAGATGGGATACCAGTGCCGGTCGGTCAGTGGCGGGCTGTTCCAGTGCCCACCGCTGGGATCCGGATTCAGATTGAGGCCCACCTGACCGTACTGCTTGACGCATTTGTCCAGCTCCGGGATACAGGTTTTGGGATCCACGCCCGGGCTTTGGGGCAACATGGCCGCACCCACAAAATGATCGGGAAAGAGTTGGCAGACCCGGTAGACCAGCTCGTTGCAGATGGCGGCCCAGGTCGAGGACACCTTGAAGTCGCCAATGTGGTGGGCCATGAAACTGGCGCGTGGGCTGAAGATGGTCAGGTCAGAGCCCCGCTCCTTCATCAGCCGCAACTGGTTGGTCTCGATGGCTTCTCGTAACTCATCATCGCTGATCTTGAGGTCGGCCACCTTGGGCATGAGCGCCGGATCCTTGATGCCGGCAATCTGCTGGTTGCGCCAGTTTTCCAGGGCTTTGGGCGCGGTGGTGAAATGGCCATGGCAGTCGATGATCAGAGGGGAACGCTTCATCTTTTTCTCCGGTAATGGGTCAGACGCTATGCAGGCACCATGCCCAGACGTTTCTTGACTGCGGCAGTTGTGGGCGAACTCAGGTAAGCCAGCAGGGTACGGGCTGCCTCAACCTGCTGGCTGTTGGCACAGACTCCGCCTGAAAAAGTGGTGATGACCTGGATGGCATCGGGCAAGGGGCCCAACACCGTAATTCCTTCAATCGGCAAAAGTTCGCTCAACTGCTGAAAGCCCAACTCGGCCTCGCCGCTAGCCACCAGAGCGCCAACCGGGATTCCCGGTGGTGCGGTCACGAGCCTATCCTTGATCTGCTCGGCAATGCCCCACCGCTCAAAAAGCCGCGCCAGCGCCACACCGCTGGGGCCGGTGGAGTAGCAGATGTTGCGAGCAGCAAGAACTGCCTGCTTGACGCTTTGCTCACTTGCAATATCGGGTTGCGAGGCGCCCTTGCGGACCGCCACCGCCACGCCCGAGAGCACCAGGTCAACCTTGCTGCCAGCGAGCACCTGGCCGCCATCGATCATCCTGCCGATCACCTCGGAATCAAGAACGACCACATCGAAAGGCTCACCCGCTTGCACCCGTTTGGCTGCCAGTACCCCACCGACTGCTTCAAGCCTGACTGCAGGTCCGCCTGCCGCTGGATAGTCTTTCAACAATTCCTGCAGCAGCAGGCGGGTGGCCATGGAGGAGATACAGCTCAGTTCTATCTTCATGAGATGGGTCAGGCCGAATAGGCATAAAGCGCAAAGATGAGGATTCTGACAAGTCCCCGGATACTGACCAAGGGATAAAACCGACTATCAGCTATCGCAATTCGGCATAATTGAACGCCTGC
This sequence comes from Burkholderiaceae bacterium, assembly GCA_017853735.1. Taxonomy (GTDB): domain Bacteria; phylum Pseudomonadota; class Gammaproteobacteria; order Burkholderiales; family Burkholderiaceae_C; genus Hylemonella. The sequence goes on from JAFMJA010000284.1 coordinate 2,185, forward strand.
TATTCAAAATTGGATATGGATCTTAAGCAACTTGAGTATTTTGTCCGTGTCGCAGAACTGGGCAGCTTTACCCGTGCCTCGGGCGTCTTGAACATTGCCCAGCCAGCGCTCAGCCGCCAGGTCCGCTTGCTCGAGGTGGAACTGCGTCAGGCCCTGCTGCAACGCAATGGCAGGGGCGTCACCACCACAGAAGCGGGCCGACTGTTGCTGGAGCATGGCCGCGGAATCCTGCACCAGGTGGCCCGGGCGCATGAAGATCTGGGCCGGGTCGGCGGCGCTCTGGCCGGTCGCGTCGTTGTGGGTTTGCCGCCCAGCATTGCCCGCATGCTGGCCGTTCCTCTGACCCGAGAATTTCGTCAGAATCTGCCCATGGCCACCCTGTCGATCACCGAAGGACTGACCATTGCCATGCAAGAGTGGCTGCTGACTGGCAGGCTGGATATCGCCCTGCTCTACAACCCATCTGCCACGCCCGAGATTGACATCAGGCCCTTGATCGAAGAAGAGCTATTTCTGATCAGCCTGCAAGACGGAACCTTGACCGAAGAGCCGATCAGCTTGCAAGAAATTGCCGAGTTACCCCTGGTGATTCCCAGCAGGCCCAATTCGATTCGCGTGGCCGTGGAAGCACGTATGGCCAGTCTGGGCTGCAAGCCGCGCATCAGCCTAGAGATTGACGGCATAGCGGCAGTGCTGGACCTGGTCGCCGATGGCGCGGGACACGCCATACTGCCTCGTTATGCTCTGGCCATGGCGGCGCAGCCACAAGCATTATTCGCCCGACCGATCATGCATCCGCAGTTGCTCAGCCAACTGGTCTTGGCCACCTCAGCCGGGCGCACCAGCACCATGATCCAGCAGGCCACAAGTGAACTGCTGGCCAAAGTCACTTTGCAATCATTGCGCTCGCCCAGCTCGGTGAAACAGGCACCCGACTGAACTGCCAGACCCGGGCGTCAAGACCGGGCCCGCTCAAGCAGGCGGTCTGCATAGTCCTGCCAGGGCGCATCGTCTTTCAAGCCATCAAAGACCCCTTGGGCCGATAGCCGGGCCACCCAGTCGTGCTTTTCGGCAATGGGCGAAGTCATGGTGGGGGTAAAGCCGCTTTCGGCCACAGTATTGGCTGATTCCCGCATTTCTTCAGCCCGTCGCTTGCCATGCTGCGCCACACGACTGAAAAAGTATGCGCCCTGCTGGTTCCAGT
>JAFMJA010000285.1 GCA_017853735.1 Burkholderiaceae bacterium
CGGGATCTGCAGCTCCAGATGCTCGGTCAGCAACTCACGGTTGGGCAGTCCGGTCAGGGGGTCAATATTGGCCAGGGTAGTGTCCATGCTGCGGCGCAGCGACACATCCTGCACCACGCCTTTAGCCGATACCGTTTTGCCTGTTGCGTCGTAGACAAACTGGGCTTTTTCCCAGACCCAGATGGTTTCACCCGGGGAACTGAGCAGTCGATAGGTCAGTTCATAAGGGTGACCTGCCAGGCCCTCCTTCCAGCGCGCATCCACCAGCTCGCGATCACGATCATCAATCCTGGCGTTGAGCATCTTGCGGCTCAAGTGCAGCGAAGCATCAATACCCGGTGGAATGCCAAAGATGCGGCCAGCCAGCGGGGTCAGCGTGAGTTGATCGCTCGCAGGATCAAAGGTCCAACCGCCCAGAGAGGCCAATTGGAGAAATTCTTGCGGATTATTCTGGCCCGAAGCCGGTGATTGGGGTTGGGACGACATGAATACATCCTTGTCAGAGTGGTGCGCCCATTAAAACGGCTTGCACCCATAACTTGTGTCAGAACTGCAAAATTTAGGCAAATTCTGATATCTCGGTCTGGCCGTGCGTCCAAGGGACATGGTTCCAATTCAGATCGTTGCAAAGAGTTTGCAGTTCTGACACATCCTGGCGCCCGATTTTGCTGAAATAGGATGCATGAATCAGGCCAAAGAGAAAACCAGTACTTCTGCGGAGTCATTCGACGCCGACAAGCTGCTGGCGCTGGAGCAGCGGCTCATGCCCAGTGCCAGGCGCCAGGCTGCCCAGTCGGTCTCGCGTCTGCTCTGGCGGATTGGCCAGCACCTTGAACTCAAAATCAAACGCCTGTTGGATATTGTGGTCTCACTCAGCGCGCTGCTTGTACTCAGCCCGCTTTTTGGCGTGGTGGCACTGCTGATCAAAATGACCGATGGCGGTCCCGCGCTGTTCTGGCAGCATCGAGTGGGCAAGTGGGGAACCGTATTTGCTTTTCCCAAGTTTCGTTCTATGGTGGTCAACGCCGAGGCCCTGCAGGCCCAACTGGCTGCTGCCAACCAGCATGGCGATAGCGTGACCTTCAAGATCAAGCGCGATCCACGTATTACCTGGATTGGCCGCATCATCCGCAAGACCAGCATTGACGAACTGCCACAACTCTGGTGTGTGCTCAAGGGCGACATGTCCCTGGTCGGTCCGCGCCCTGCCCTGGTGCGCGAGGTGGACCGCTACAGCCTGGATGACCGGCGCCGCCTGGACGCCACGCCTGGCCTGACCTGCACCTGGCAGGTGTCCGGACGCTCCAATATTGCTTTTCCCGAACAGCTTCGGCTGGATGTCGAGTACATCGAGCAGCAAAGCCTGTGGCAGGACGTCAAGCTGCTGTTCAAAACCATCCCTGCGGTGGTGACTGGCCGCGGAGCCTACTAGGCGGCCAATATGTGCAGCACCACCCCTTCAGCGATCAAAGGTCATCCATGAGCCAGCACTCCAAGCCACTAGCCTTCCCCGACACGGCCATTCTGGTCGCAGACTGGGGCGAGGACTATGCCCTGTCAGGAATTTTCGGCTTTGGGCATGACCTGGTTCCGATTCTGGACAAGCCCATGTTGCAGCGCGCGGTGGAGCAACTGGTGCTGCTCGGTTGCAGCAAGATTGAGGTGGTGCTGGGCGACTACGCCAGCGAGCATCGCGAGTTTCTTGGCCAAGGGCAGCGCTGGGGCGTTCAGATCCGCTACCACTACCGCCATGCTGGCGAGCCACTCAGCACGCAATTTCGTAGCTGGATTGACAGCAGTACCAGCACCCTGTGCTGGTTGGCCGATGGGCGCTGCCTGCCACAACGCTCGGCATTACAGGACTGCGGCAGCTTCATGGTCGGTAACGCCGGTTGCATTGTGGTGGACCCGCACGCCAAGGAACCTGTTTGGAGCGGCTGGGGACTGTTTTCGTCCAGCTGGCTTGGCAGCAAGCAGATTCCCGCTACCCGGCAATCACTGTCCAATCTACTTTTGAAGAGCGAATGGATAGAAAAACGGGTCAGCAAACACCTTTTGCAGGCCAATCAAGCGGCCAGTTTTTTATCTTGCAATCTTCACATCCTGAGCGCTGAGGATTCAGCAGGGCCAAGCGTCGGCCGCGGCTGCAACATCTCGCCGCAGGCACGCATCCTGCCACCAGTTCATCTGGGGCAGCATGTTCGCATCGGGCCCAACACCACCGTGGGGCCCAATGTGGTGATTGGCGACAACTGTGTGATCGACCAGGATGTCACGATTGAATCCTGCGTGGTGCTGCCAGCCACTTATGTGGGCATGGGTGTGGAGCTGAAAAACAACGTGGTGGGTGGCAATACGGTGGCTAATATATCGCTGGACACTGTGGTCTCCATCGACAACAAAAGTATTCTGTGTGCGCTCTCCGCAAAAGGCTCGGCTTCTTTGGGAGACCGCTGGGCTGCTCTGGCGCTTCGCCTGGCGCTGGCCCCTCTTTACTGGGCGGCCCAGCGACGCTGCAAGTCCGACCCCCAACCCGTCCAACACGGTTATCAGATCAGCCGGGCCCTGGGCCCTCGCCCCTGGGCACATCATTTCTGCTACAGCTTTTATCCTTTGCTGCGCGAGGTCGAGAGCGGCCGACTGCACCTGGCCGGGCCAATTCCGCGCAGCCTGGCCGAACAGCAGCGCTTGCCAGCCCAGTGGCGTCAGCTCTACGAAACCACGGATGGCGGCTTGCTCAGCGATGCCTTGCTGAGAAACCCCGATGAGCTGGGCCCGGACGAGTTGTTTGCCAGCGATGCCATGGCTCTGGCGGGTCAGCATCAAGCCAGCACCAAGCTGGCCCTGTTGCTGGGCTACCTGGGAGCGGTTCTTCGTGACCTGCTGGGATCGGGCAACCTGGCAGAGCGCAACACCACCTCCGATCCCACCTCCAAACGCGCATGACGGCGCATGACGGCCCACAACCGACCAGCATTCAGCCCAAAAATCCACTTCATCTTTCACCCAACTTTTCAACCAAAGGACCACATCATGGAACTTGATATCGAGACCGCTGAAGACGGAAAAGTGGCGATTGTCACCATCCAGAGTGAAAACCTGGACGCTGGCAACGTCAAGAAATTTCAAGAGAACATCCAGCCTGCCATCGACACCAGCCAATGTGTGGTGGTTGATATGCGACGTCTCAAGTTTGTTGACAGCTCCGGTCTGGGATCGCTGCTTTCCACCCTGCGCAAGGTCAACACCAAGCAAGGACAACTCAAGCTGTTCGGCATGAGCAAGCCAGTCCAAGCGCTGTTTGAGCTGGTCAGGATGCACAGAATTTTTGCCATCTACGAATCGCGGGAAGAGGCCTTGGCAACGCTTTGAACCGTGGCGCTCG
>JAFMJA010000286.1 GCA_017853735.1 Burkholderiaceae bacterium
CACGACGCTCACGCTCGGCGCGTTCCATATAGGCTTTCTTGTCCTCATATATCACCGCACTGCGGTCAATCGAAGTGGCCTGGAGATCGTCAAGCTCAGCATCCAGGGGCAGGCCCCAAAACTCACGCGTGGCCGGGCTGATATAAAACCAGCGGCTGCGCTCGGGGTTGGTAATGAAGAAACGCAGGTTGGCCGTGGCTTCCACCAGCATGCGAAAGCGCTCCTCGCGCTCAGCCGCCTTGGCTTGTTGCAGCTTGCGCTCGGTGATATCCCGGAAAATGCCCCGGGTGGACACCATCACCCCATTGTCCATTTTTGCATTGAGATTGCCCTCAAGCTCGACCCGGCGACCATCCTTGGCCACAAAGGTGATTTCCTGCAAGCCGATGTTTTCTCCCTGCAGCAGGAGACCAAACACCTGTGCACAGTGTGGCTGGCTATCAGGATGAATCAGTTGAAAGACATTGATCGCATGAATCTCATCCTGGCTGTAGCCCAGGGTGTCGCACCAGGCTCGGTTGACATACAGCAAGCGCCCGTCCGGTCCAATGCTCTGGATCAGGTCATTGGTCTCAGCAAACAGGTCGTCGCGCGCCATCTCTGCCGCCTTGCGCCGCGCAATGGTCCTGATCAGTGAAACGATCTTCCTGTGCTGACCCTTCTGTTCTGCCGGCATGAGCGAGGTCCAGAAATGCACCCAGAACTGTCGTCCGTTCTGATGGATGCAACTGCACTCCATCTCAAAATCGGCGATTTTTTCCTGTCCAAGCAGGCTTGCCTGCTCGCCCCAGAGTTTCTGATCCGCCGGGGCAAGGATCACGCTGACTGGCTGCCCAATCAGCGCCTGGTCCGGGTAACCCAGCAGCGTTTCACAAGAGGGGTTGTGCTGCAAGATGTTTGACTGCAGGTCGCAGACCAGCACCCCCAAGGGGCTGTGATCAAAAAGCCAGCGATAGCCGGCTTCAAAATCTTGCGTGCCAGTAGCAGGGCTGGCAAGTTTCATGCGCGCCTCCGCAAGCGCCAGCCAAGGCCTTGTGCATCAAACATCGGCAAGCCTTGGTCGCGACCGGTCATGGGGAGTGTTCCTGCCGGTTGCTCAAGCGGCCAGATCAGCCGCGGCCGCCGTTGTTGGGCCCCAGGGGATCACGCTCGAACATCTTGTCCAGACGCTCGATTTCCTGCTCATGGATCTGGGTTGGATGCCCAGCCAGAATGCCCGAGAGCTTGCGGAAAGGCTGACGGATATGCATGCCCTGGTTGTCGATGACATATTCGCGGATGCTCTTGTCGTGCATCGAGCCGCGCATCTTCAGCACGGTCAGGCCACGGCGCATTTCACCCAGAATTTCCACATAGCGCAGCAGGATGATCGAGTCAGTGATGGTGGAAATGTGCGCCTCGGTGATCGAGGTGCCACCCATCAGGGTGGGCGTGGTCGAGGTGAACAGACCCGACATCTCTGAGTGCTTGATGAACGAGGTGATGCCCAGCACAAATTCGCGGAAGCCTTTGTAGGTGGAGACACGCTCCAGCGCCGACAAGCTGTCCACCGCAATGCGGTTGGGCTTGAACTCATCAATGATGCGGCGCATGCGCAGCTGGTGGTCTTCCAGGGCCATCACCTCAGGGTACTCGCACACCACCTTGAGCTTGCCTTCGCGCTCCATCTTCTCGAAGTCCACGCCCCAGCCAATCGCGTTGCGGAACAGTTGCTCGCGGCTTTCCTCAAAAGCAAACAGCAGGCAGCGCTCGCCTTTTTCAGCGCCACCGTTGATGAACTCAGTCACCATCAGGGTCTTACCGGTACCCGTGGCGCCCGACACCAGGATGATGGAATCACGGAAAAAGCCACCCTGGCACATGGCGTCGAGCTCGTCGTTGCCCGAGCTGACACGCAGCATGGTGGATTTCTGCTTGAGCTCGATGGCCGACAGCGGCATCACTACCATGCCGCTTTCTGGGCGTACGGTAAAGGGGAACTCACCCTTGTGGTGGGTGGTGCCCCGGAACTTGAGCACCTCCAGGGTGCGACGACGCTTTTCCTCTTCCAGGATATTGCGCAGGATGATCACGTTATCGGCCACAAACTCTTCCACGCCATAACGTGCGATCGGTCCGTACTCTTCAACCCGCTCGGAGGTGATGATGGCGGTGACCTCGAGTTCCTTGAGCACCTGACAGATGCGATGAATCTCATGGCGCACCACATTGGCTTCATTGAGCTGGCTGAAGATGGCCCCCAGCGAGTCCACCGAGACGCGTCTGGCACCGGTCTTGCGCACCGCATGTTCGATGCGAGCCATGAGTGCGCCCAGGTCATATTGACCCACCTCCAGGCGCTCGTTTTCCACATCGGTGCTGACATCGACAAAGGCCCAGGTGCCCTCCGATTCCCAGCGCGCAATGTTCCAGCCAAAGCTGGCCATGTTGCGGCGGATGTCTTCAGGCTTTTCCTCGAAGGTCACAAACACACCCGGCTCGCCCATGGCAATGCCCTGTACCAGGAATTGCGCGGCCATGACGGTTTTGGCACTGCCAGCACTGCCCGCCACCAGAGTGGTGCGCCCGCGCGGAAGTCCGCCATCACCTACGTGGTCAAGTCCGCCAATTCCTGTGACAAGCTTGGAGATGCCTGATCCGAGGATGCCAGGGTCTTTGATTTCTATTAGTGTGTTCATGGCTGAAAGTCAGATGAATTGATGCGGGATGGGTCGTTGTTTGATTTTTGCGTTGCTGAAACTGCGCTGGCAATCCTGATTTGCCCTATTGCTCATCGTGGGTACGGATATCCAAGCCAAGTATCACTTTGTCGATATCGGACAGGTCACCGATCAGGCGTCGTAACGGGGGAGGCAGCCTTTTCACCAGAGTTGGCGTGGCCAGAATCTTCTCGTTCTCGGCAAGCTGAGGTTGCTCCAGCACATCCACCACTTCCATTTCATACTTGCCCTTGAGTTCGTTTTCACAGATGCTGTGCAGGTTGGCAATAGCCCGCTCAGAACGCGCGGTTCTGCCTGTGATGTACAGGCGCAGGATATGTTTCATTTCAGTCATGGAAGCCTCTCGCTTTTAAAGCTGTTTCAGTTTGAACCAATATTCTCAACCAATGTGACCAATATGTGAACTTTCACCGACCCGTGGGCAGGTTGGGTGTCACATTGACTGCCCGATAGGGGCCGGAATGCCGTTTGTACATGCTTCGATACAGGCTGAGGATGCTGCCGAGCAGCTCCACCAACAAGAAACGACCCTCCTCGGTGGTGGCACGCACTCTGGCCTGGGGTCGGTCTTCACACAGCACGGCCAGAGCATTTTTGTGGATTTGCAAGACATCCCTGGGCCCCGCACTCAGAAACACCAGCTTGGTGGCCAGATCA
>JAFMJA010000040.1 GCA_017853735.1 Burkholderiaceae bacterium
GTCCGAGCCACTGGCCGCCGGCCCCCTGGAAATTGCGGTCGATATCACGGATGCCGATGCAGCAGCCGGCGATAATCCATCGTCGTGAACCTGCGCCGTCTCAGTACGCTCGAGCTTGCCCTTGGCCTGTCGCTGGTCGTGCACGCGCTTGTGCTGAGCGTGCGCTTTGTCGACCCGCAGGCGGTGCAACGCCTGTTCCAGAACACCCCGCTGGATGTGGTTCTGGTCAATGCCCGCAGCGAGCAGCGACCCGATCAGGCACTGGCCATCGCCCAGGCCAATCTGGCTGGCGGCGGTGAAGCCAACCGGCGCAGCACCAGCCCCCTGCCCTTTGATCCCCGGCAAGATCAAGGCGACTCGGCCGAGACCTTGTCCCGCAGAAAAGCACAACAGCTCCAGCAGCAGCAAACCCTGCTCTTGGCGCAAATGCGACAACAGCTTGCGGTGTTGCCCAAGCCAGAAACACTCAACCCCGAGCCAGCGCCCGAGGACCAGGTGCGTGAGGAAAAACGGCGTCAGCTGGTGCGTCTGCTGGCCGAGCTGGAGCGTCGCATCGAACAAGACAGCGGCCGGCCTCGCAAACGCTATATTGGGCCGACGACCCGGGAAGAAGACTATGCGGTTTACTACGACCGTCTGCGGCGCAGCATCGAGGACAAGGGCACCGAGCATTTCCCCGAGGTGGACGGCAAAAAAATTTACGGTGAGCTGACCATGATGGTCACTGTCAATGCCGACGGACGGTTGCTGGGCACCGAAGTGGTGGCCAGCTCGGGCAATCTGCAACTGGACTTGCGGGCCGAGGCCATTGCCCGCAGCGCAGCGCCGTTTGGCCGCTTTTCTGCTGCCATGCGCAGCAAGGCAGACCAGATCGTGGTGGTCTCGCGCTTTCGCTTCACCCGCGATGAGACGCTGGAAACCCGGGTTGGCAACCTGGCTGATAGGCCCTGATGATCATGAGAGCCCTGCTGCGCTGGCTGGTATTGTTGGTAACGGCAGTGCTGGCCTTGCAGCTGTTCTTTGTGTCACGCATCGCGCTGATGGCCCTGGTCAATCCCCACTCCACAACCTTTGAGCGTTCCGAGGCCTGGCGAATCTACCAGGACAAGGGACGGCTGCCCTGGCGACAGCAGTGGACCGACTACGACAATATCTCCGACCACCTCAAGCGTGCGGTGATTGCCTCGGAAGATGACGCCTTCAGTTACCACGACGGGGTGGACTGGGAGGCGATCGAGAAAGCCTGGCAGAAAAACGCACAGGCCCAATCTCAGGCCAGCCGGCGTAGCAGCAATGGCGCCAGCACCAGCCGGCCGCCCAAGCTGGTAGGGGGCTCCACCATCACCCAGCAATTGGCCAAAAACCTATTCTTGTCAGGTGAGCGCACCCTGTTGCGCAAAGGGCAGGAATTTGTACTGACCATCCTTCTGGAGCGTTTGCTGGACAAGCGCCGTATCCTGGAGCTTTACCTCAACCATGTCGAGTGGGGCGAGGGTGTGTTTGGTGCAGAGGCTGCAGCTCGTCATTATTTCCGCAAGTCTGCCGCGCAACTGAGCCCTTGGGAGGCGGCCCGCTTGGCAGTGATGCTGCCGCGCCCACGGTATTTTGAAAAGCTTCCCGGCTCGAGCTACCTGGCCGATCGATCCGCGGTGATCGCCGCGCGCCTGTGGCACGCCGAACTGCCATGAGCTTGCGCGTTCTTGGCATCGACCCCGGCCTGCGCACCACCGGCTTTGGTCTGATCGATGTGCAGGGCCAGCATCTGAGCTATGTGGCCAGCGGAACCATCAGCACCACCGCCTTGTCGCAGGGCGATCTGCCGGCGCGGCTGAAGGTTCTCTTTGAAGGTATCCAGGAGGTGGTGCAGCGCTATGGGCCCGCTCAGGCGGCAGTGGAAATCGTGTTCGTCAACGTGAATCCCCAGTCCACCCTGCTCTTGGGCCAGGCGCGTGGTGCCTGCATCAGTGCACTGGTCAGCAACGGGCTGGCCGTGGCCGAATACACCGCCTTGCAAATGAAACAGGCAGTCGTGGGGCATGGTCGCGCACAAAAGTCACAGGTGCAGGAGATGGTTCGGCGCCTGCTTCGGCTGCCAGGTTTGCCAGGCCCGGATGCGGCTGACGCGCTGGGCATCGCGATCACCCATGCGCATGCCGGACAGTCCATGCATCGCTTGGCCCAGACCACCTCACTGACACGCAAAAGCAGCGGCATGTACCGGGCCGGTCGCAGCCGTTAGCCAGCATGATTACCGGCTGGCGCTGGTTTGCGATCAATCCACCGGGTTTGCCAAAACCCGAAGGTCTCAGGCGATGCGCTCCAGGATCAGCACTGCGAAGAATCCTCCGGCAGCAATCAGGGTCCACTTGAGCGTTAGCATGCCCCAACGGCGATAGCGCTGCTCGCCGGTTCCGGCGTAGAAAGCAAAGCTGACTGCCGCACCCAAGAGCAGAAGCAGAATCAGCCAGCGAAACAGCAGCATCTTGCGTCCCGATACCTGTTACCAGGCGGGTGTCGGTTGGGTAAAACCTTGCGGCGCGAGACGCTCATCGTCGAAAGTCACCGTTTCCCAGGCATCGCTGCGCGCCAGCAGTTCGCGCAGCAGCCTGTTGTTGAGCGCATGGCCCGAGCGAAAGGCACTGTAGGCAGCCAGCAAGGGCTTGCCCAGGATATAGAGGTCGCCCATGGCATCCAGAATTTTGTGCTTGACGAATTCGTCGTCATAGCGCAATCCTCCGGCATTGAGCACCTTGTAATCATCCATCACGATGGCGTTGTCCAGCCCGCCGCCCAGGGCCAGGCCGTTGGCGCGCATCATTTCCACATCCCGGGTGAAACCAAAGGTGCGGGCACGCGCGATGTCACGGGCATAGTTGTGCCGGCTCATGTCGAACTCGACCCGCTGGCCGGTGCTGTCCACCGCAGGATGGTCAAACTCAATCTCAAATTGGAGCTTGTAGCCATGGAAAGGCTCCAGCCGGGCCCACTTGGCAGCAGCGCCCTGGCCCTCGCGCACCTCCACCGGCTTGATCAGGCGAATAAAGCGGCGCGGCGCATGTTGCACCTCAATGCCCGCGCTTTGCAGCAAAAACACAAAAGAGGCCGCTGAGCCATCCAGGATGGGCACTTCTTCGGCAGTGATGTCCACATAGAGGTTGTCAATGCCCAGACCGGCGCAGGCTGACATCAGGTGCTCGACAGTGTGCACTTTGGCATCACCATGCGACAGGGTGGAGGCCAGCCGGGTTTCGCTCACCGCTGTGGCCGAGACCGGAATATCTACCGGCTGGGGCAGATCGACGCGTCGAAACACTATGCCGCTGTCGGCTGCCGCCGGGCGCAGGGTGATCTCCACACGCTGTCCGCTGTGCAGCCCCACGCCCACAGCGCGGGTGATCGACTTGAGGGTTCTTTGTTGAAGCACGCTCAGATTGTAGTGAAGCCCCCAAAACGACATTGGCACCGTGCGTTGTTCACCGCACAAGTACCCGCCTGATCTTCTTGCAGACCGGCCCTGACGCTTGCGGGCGCTTTCTGTCTATCTTCCTGCTTCTCCTAGTCAGCCTGCTTGCGCAGAAAGGCCGGGATCTCGAAGTCCTCCATACCGCCAGAGGACAGGGCATCGACTCGCGCAGCAGCCTGGGTGCGGTTACGCCACACTGCCGGGCCCTGCATGGCGCCATAGTCGGTTTGCGCCAGCCCGGCGGTTGGCGCAGCACTTTGGTTAAGTGGATTGCCGGGGGTCGTAGTGGGCACCTGAAACGGGGCGTTGTCTGTGCCGGTGCGCAGCACCTGCAAGGGCGGGGCTGCACGACGTACGCCATTGCGCGACAAGCCGGTGGCCACCACGGTGACGCGTATTTCGTCGCCCAGGTCATCATCGTAGGCGGTCCCGTAAATGACATGCGCCTCCGGCGAGGCAAAGTTGCGGATGGTGGTCATGGCGGTCTTGGACTCGGACAGCTTGAGCGAGCCCTTGGCCGAGGTGATTAGCACCAGCACGCCCTTGGCACCCGAGAGGTCAATACCTTCGAGCAGCGGGCAGGCCACTGCCTGTTCCGCCGCAATCCGCGCCCGGTCGGGGCCACTGGCGAGGGCGGTTCCCATCATGGCCTTGCCCGGCTCGCCCATGACGGTACGCACATCTTCAAAGTCCACATTGACATGGCCGGGCACATTGATGATTTCGGCAATGCCGCCCACTGCGTTCTTCAGCACATCGTTGGCATGGGCAAAGGCCTCGTCCTGGGTCACATCGTCGCCCAGCACCTCCAGCAGTTTCTCGTTGAGCACCACAATGAGTGAGTCCACATTGGCTTCAAGCTCTGCCAAGCCGCCATCGGCATTGGTCATGCGCCGACCGCCCTCCCAGTCAAATGGCTTGGTCACCACGCCCACAGTCAGAATGCCCATTTCCTTGGCCACGCGTGCGATGACAGGCGCAGCACCCGTGCCGGTTCCGCCACCCATCCCAGCGGTGATAAACAGCATGTGCGCGCCTTGGATGGCCTCGCGGATATCGTCCTCGGCGAATTCGGCTGCCTCGCGACCTTTTTCAGGCTTGCTGCCAGCACCCAGTCCGCTATTGCCCAGTTGAATATTCTTGTGGGCACTGCTACGCGACAGGGCCTGCGCATCGGTATTGGCGCAGATGAACTCCACGCCTTGCACCTCGCGTGAGATCATGTGCTCGACCGCATTGCCACCCCCACCACCCACTCCGATCACCTTGATCTGGGTTCCCAGGCTGAAGGCCTCATCTTCAATCATTTCAATAGGCATTTTTTTCTCCTTGATACTTGCAGTTGCCACTAACGAGATTTGTTGCTGTTTGAACTTTGCGGGGCTTCAAGAGGGCGGCCCCAGGCAGCGCCTACTGACGTGCGGCGAACTTCGAGCGAGCCAGAGTTTCTTGCGCATCAGAAATTCCCCACAAACCAATCCTTGACCCGGCCGAAGGCTGACTTCATCGAACCGTGCTTGCCCGACACCTTGAGCCCACGCAGACGCGCCAGTCTGGCTTCTTCCAGCATACCCATCACTGTGGCCGCGCGGGGCTGGGCCACCATGTCGGCCAGGGAGCCTGAATATTTGGGCATGCCTCGGCGCACTGGCTTGAGGAAGATGTCCTCGCCCAGCTCGACCATGCCCGGCATGACCGCACTGCCGCCGGTCAGCACAATGCCCGAGGAGAGGACCTCCTCACAACCCGACTCGCGCAGCACCTGATGGACCAATGAAAAAATCTCTTCCACCCGCGGCTCGATCACCCCGGCCAAGGCCTGACGGCTGAGCATGCGCGGGCCCCGATCGCCCAGGCCAGGCACCTCGACCTGCTGCTCGGGATCGGCCAGCAGCTGCTTGGCGTAACCGCTTTCCACCTTGATGTCCTCGGCGTCCTTGGTCGGGGTGCGCAAGGCCATGGCCACATCACTGGTGATCAGGTCACCGGCAATTGGAATGACGGCGGTGTGGCGGATGGCGCCCCCGGTGAAGACCGCCACATCGGTGGTGCCCGCACCGATATCCACCAGAGCCACGCCCAGCTCCTTTTCATCGTCGGTCAACACCGACAGGCTGGAGGCCAAAGGGTTGAGCATCAGTTGCTCCACCTCCAGGCCGCATCGGCGCACGCATTTGATGATGTTCTCGGCCGCGCTCTGTGCCCCGGTGACGATATGCACCCTGGCCTCCAGACGGATGCCGCTCATGCCGATCGGCTCGCGCACATCCTGGCTATCGATGATGAATTCCTGCGGCTCCACCAGCAGCAGGCGCTGATCGGAGGGAATATTGATCGCCTTGGCGGTCTCGACCACCCGCGCCACATCGGCAGCACTGACTTCCTTGTCCTTCACTGCCACCATGCCACTGGAATTGAGTCCCCGGATATGGCTGCCAGTGATGCCGGTGTAGACCCGGGTGATCTTGCAGTCGGCCATGAATTCAGCCTCTTTCAGTGCCAGCTGAATGCTTTGCACCGTGGCATCGATATTCACCACTACCCCACGTTTGAGGCCATTGCCCGGCGCCACCCCCAGGCCCGCGAGCTTGAGCTCACCATCGGGCAGCACCTCAGCCACTACCACCATGACCTTGGCTGTGCCGATATCCAGCCCTACGATCAAGTCTTTGTACTCTTTTGCCATAAGCGTTCCAGCCGTTCGGTTTGTTCCCTTGTTTCCTATTTCCTGTCAGGTGAGGTTGCCGGCGCCAGCGTACTGACGCCGCGCAGCCGCAGTGCGTAGCCGTCCTCATGGCGCAGGTCCGCAGACTCGATGGCGCTGGGTGTACGGCCGTAGCGCGACGCCACCTGGGTCAGGGTCTGGGCAAACTGCCGGGTGCGCCCCACCACCTCATCAGGCTGACCCAAACCCAGCAGGACCTCTGCGCCGTTGTCCAGACGCATGCGCCAGAGACCCCGTCCAGTGAGCATGAGTTCCTCAATCGACAGCGACAGTCGCTCAAACATTGGGCGCAAGGCCTGGTAGACCCGCAGGATCTGGCCCGCCTGACTGGACGGTCCGCTCAGGCGCGGCAACTTTTCCTGTTCGATTTCTCCCAGATTGGCTTCGAACACCTCGCCCTGCACATTGAGCAGCTTGAGTTCGCCCTCCTCGCCCCAGTACGCTGCCACCCGCTGTTCCTGCAAGGTGACCTTGAGCCGATTGGGGAAGGCGCGCTGAACGATGGCCTGGCGTACCCATGGCATGGACTCAAAGGCATGGCGGGCGGCCTGCAGATCCAGCGTGAAGAAAGTGCCCGCCAGGTGTGGGCCCACATTGGCACGCAGGGTGACCGCATTGCTGTGCTCGATGTCTCCGGTGACCGTCACACCCCGAATGGCAAAAAACGGATGCCGCAGAATCAGGCTGGCCAGGGCGCTGAGCGCCATGCCCGCAAAAATCAAGAGCAAGAGGCTGCCAATCAGTCGCATGAAGCGCACATCCATGGGCACTGCTGGGTTGATTTTCATGCAGCCTCCCAAGGGTGATCCAGGGTGGCTGCCTGCAGCAGGCGCACACACAGCTGCTCATAACTGATGCCTTCGGCGCGAGCCGACATCGGCACCAGGGAATGGCCAGTCATCCCAGGTGCGGTATTGATTTCCAGCAACCAGGGCTGGCGGGTGGCCGCATCGATCATCACATCCGCACGCGCCCAGCCGCGGCAGCCCAGCACCTGATAGGCCTTGAGCACCAGACGCTGCAGCCGATCTTCCTCGTCGGCAGGCAGGCCACTGGGCACCAGGTACTGCACTTCGTCGGTGAAATATTTGTTCTGGTAATCGTAGTTGCCATCAGGCGCCACAATCCGAATCACCGGCAAGGCGCGCGCCTGCGCGCCTGAGCCCAGAACAGGTACGGTGACCTCCTCGCCACTGATGAACTGCTCACACAGCACCTGCTCATCCTCCCGGGCCGCAGCCTGGAAGGCCGCCTCGCACTGGCTGGCCTCACTCACCTTGGTCAGGCCAATCGAGGAGCCTTCACGCGCCGGTTTGACCACCATGGGTCGACCCAGCGCAGCCAGCGCGGCGCGCACATCCTCGACGCTGCCGACCTGGCGCCAAGCCGGCGTGGGCAGCCCCTCAGCCTGCCAGATACGCTTGGTCATGACCTTGTCAATTGCCATGGCCGAGGCCAGCACGCCTGAGCCCGTGTAGGGAATGCGCAGCAATTCAAGCGCACCCTGCACCGTCCCGTCTTCACCAAAGCGGCCGTGCAGCGCAATAAAGCAGCGCTCAAAGCCCGCATGCCTGAGTTCGCACAAATCACGCTCGGCCGGGTCAAAGGCATGCGCGTCAACGCCCTGCGAACGCAAGGCCTGCAGCACGCCGGTACCCGACAGGATGGAGATCTCGCGCTCTGCTGAACTTCCACCCATGAGCACCGCCACCTTGCCCAGCTGTGGGCCATCGGCCAGGTTGGGCATAAGGGCCTGGTTGGGCCCAGTTGTCGGCCGGGATGTCACATTCGCGCTCATGGCTTCGCAGCTCCTTGCATCTGCAAGACCTTGGCCGCCACCGCTCCGATCGAGCCTGCGCCCATGCACAACAGAACATCGCCATCGCGCGCGTTGTCCACAATGGCTTGCGGCATGTCAGCAATGCTTTCGACAAACACCGGCTCCAACTTGCCAGCCACCCGAAGCGCACGGGCCAGGCTGCGTCCGTCGGCTGCCACGATCGGCTCCTCGCCGGCCGCGTACACCTCGGACAAAAGCACCGCATCGGCCTCGCCAATAATCTTGACGAAATCCTCAAAGCAGTCACGCGTGCGGGTAAAGCGGTGCGGCTGAAAGGCCAGCACCAGACGGCGGTGCGGAAAGGCGCCACGCGCAGCCTCCAGGGTAGCGGCCATTTCCACCGGGTGATGGCCATAGTCATCGATCAGGGTGAAGGCACCACCACGCTTGGCGGCCACTTCGCCGTAGCGCTGAAAGCGCCGGCCCACCCCTTTGAATTCCGCCAGCGCCCGGAGCAGGTCTGTGTCGGCAATGTCCAGCTCTGCAGCCACCGCAATGGCCGACAAGGCATTGAGCACATTATGGCGACCGGGCAGGTTGAGCACCACCTGCAGGTCGGGTAGCACCACGCCATTGCGCCGGTGCACCGTGAAATGCATTTGACCGTCCACTGCCTTAACGTTGAGCGCGCGGACCTGGGCATCTTCAGCAAAGCCGTAACTGGTGACCGGGCACGAGACCTCGGTCACGATGTCGCGCACTGCCGCGTTGTCGATGCACAGGATGGCACTGCCATAGAAGGGCATGCGATGGACAAAATCCACAAAAGCCTGCTTGAGGCGATTGAAGTCGTGACCATAGGTTTCCATATGGTCGGCATCGATGTTGGTGACAATCGACAGGACCGGCAGCAGGTTGAGGAAGGATGCATCGCTTTCATCGGCCTCCACCACAATGTATTCACCACTGCCCAGACGGGCATTGGCACCAGCGCTGTTGAGCCGTCCGCCTATGACAAAGGTCGGGTCCAGCCCAGCCTCGGCCAGCACACTGGCCACCAGGCTGGTGGTGGTGGTCTTGCCATGTGTGCCCGCAATGGCAATGCCTTTTTTCAGGCGCATCAGCTCGGCCAGCATGATGGCCCGCGGCACCACCGGGATTTTCATCTGACGCGCGGCCAGCACTTCCGGGTTGTCCGCCTGCACCGCGGTGGAGGTCACCACCGCATCGGCGTCCTGCACCTGGACCGCGGCATGGCCAACATGGGTGCGTATGCCCAGGGATGCCAGACGGCGCAGGCTGGCGCTGTCAGCCAGGTCTGAGCCGCTGATCACATAGCCCAGGTTGTGCAGCACTTCTGCGATGCCGGACATGCCAGAGCCGCCCAGGCCCACAAAGTGAATATGCTTGATCGCGTGCTTCATCGCGCCAGCTCCTCACAGGCATCGACCATAGCCTGGGTGGCATCGGTTTTTTTCAGACGGTAAGCGCGTTGCGCCCAATCCAGCAAGGTGGCACGGTCCAGGCCCTGCAGCAGTTTGGCCAGCTGCGGGGCGCTCAGCGCGCGCTGCTCAAGCAAGGCCCCGGCGCCCTGGTCGGTCAGGTAGCGGGCGTTGTGGGTCTGGTGATCGTCCACTGCAAAGGGAAAGGGCACAAACAGTGCCGCCGCACCCACTGCGGCGATCTCGGTCACCGTGCTGGCCCCGGCGCGACAGATGACCAGGTCGGCCTGGGCAAAAGCCTGGGCGGTATCGTCGATGAAGGGTGTCAGCTCGGCCTGCACCCCAGCCGCAGCGTAGGCCGACTGCAGCGCCTGCAGCTGCTTGGCGCCACTTTGGTGAATCACCTGGGGCCGTTCAGTGACAGGGATCAGGGCCAGGGCCTTGGGCACGATTTCGTTGAGGGCCTGGGCGCCCAGACTGCCACCCACCACCAGCAAACGCAAGGGGCCGCTGCGCTGGGCAAACCGGAATTCAGGGGTTGCCTGTTGCAGGAAAGCACTGCGCAAGGGGTTGCCTACCCATTGGCCCTTGGCCATTACCTCGGGAAAGGCGGTGTAGACCCGGTCGGCCACACCAGCCAGCACCTTGTTGGCCATGCCCGCTACCGAGTTCTGCTCATGCAAGACCAGCGGCTTGCCCAGCAACACGCTCATCATGCCGCCCGGGAAGGAGATATAGCCACCCAGACCGACCACCACCTGCGGGCCAACCCGGCGCACCACAACCAGGCTTTGCCAGAAAGCTCTGAGCAGGCGCAGGGGCAGCAGCGCCAGGCTCAGCAGCCCTTTGCCACGCACACCCACAAATTCAATGGGCTCCAAGACAAACCCGCGCGCAGGCACCAGCGTGCCTTCCATGCTCTGAGCGTTGCCCAGCCAGTGCACCCGCCAGCCACAGCCACGCAAGGCCTCGGCCAGTGCCAGGCCGGGAAAGATATGGCCTCCGGTGCCACCGGCCATGATCAGGGCGCACTTGCTCATGCACGTCCTCCCTGCATCATTTGACGGTTCTCAAAGTCAATGCGCAAGACCACTGCCAGGGCAAGCAGGTTCATCAGGATGGCGGAGCCGCCATAGCTCATCAGGGGCAGGGTCAGCCCCTTGGTGGGTAAGGCCCCCAGGTTCACACCCATATTGATGAAGGCCTGAAAACCGATCCAGATCCCCACCCCCTGGGCCACCAGGCCAGCAAATACCCGGTCCATGGCGATCGCCTGACGCCCGATATGCATGATGCGCCGTACCATCCACAGGAACAGCCCGATCACGGTGAGCACGCCCACCAGCCCAAACTCCTCGCCAATCACCGCCAGCAGGAAATCAGTATGTGCTTCAGGCAACCAGTGGAGTTTTTCCACGCTGCCGCCCAGACCCACGCCGAAGATCTGTCCGCGCCCCACAGCAATCAGCGCATGAGAAAGCTGGTAGCCCTTGCCCAGTGCATGTTTTTCGTCCCAGGGATTGAGGTAGGCAAAGATGCGCTCGCGACGCCAGTCACTCAGGGCAATCATCAGCACAAAGGCCACCAGCAGAATGGAGGCGATCAGAAAGAACATTCGGGCGTTGACGCCGCCCAGGAACAGGATGCCCATGGCGATGACGGCTATCACCAGAAAGGCGCCCATATCGGGCTCGGCCAGCAACAACAGGCCGACCACCGCGACAGCCACCCCCATCGGCAGCACCGCACGGAAAAAATGTTCTTTCACCTCCATCTTGCGCACCATGTAGTCCGCCGCATAGAGCAGGACCGCAAACTTGGCCAGCTCGGAGGGCTGGAAATTCATCACACCGAGCGCGATCCAGCGCCGGGCCCCATTGACACCTTTGCCGACGAAGGGAATCAGCACCACGATCAGCAGCACCAGAGAGGCCACAAACAACCAGGGCGCTGCTTTTTCCCAGGTCTGCACTGGCACCTGAAAGGCGATCAGGGCCAGCACAAACGCCACTGTCAGTGAAAACACATGGCGGAGCAGAAAATGGGAGTGGAGGTAGCGAGAGAATTTTGGGTTGTCCGGCATGGCAATGGAGGCCGAATACACCATCACCAATCCCCAGGCCAGCAGGGCCACCGCCACCCAGATCAGCGGCTGGTCAATGCCCGACAAACGCACCGGCCTGCCCGCGCCGCCCTGCCAGGCGGGCTGGCCCAGCCGGACTGGCAGCGCCTCGGCCGCATTGGACTTGCCGCCAAACCAGAGCGTGAGCCGATCAGCCAGCAAGCTCATGCCCTGGCCTCCAGCACTTCGCCGGCCTGCAAAGCCAGCGCCTGCACCGCCGCCACAAACACTTGCGCACGATGCTCGTAGTTGTCAAACATGTCAAAGCTGGCACAGGCTGGCGAGAGGAGGACAGCATCGCCTGCATGCGCGCACCCGCTGGCCACATTCACCGCCTCCGGCAAGCTGTCAGCCGCCAGCAGCCTCACGCCACTGTGCGCCAGGGCCGCGCGAATGACCGGGGCGTCGCGGCCGATGAGCACCACCGCGCGGGCATGCTGCGCCACCGGGCTGGCCAGGGGCGAAAAGTCCTGCCCCTTGCCGTCTCCACCCAGAATCACCACCACCTTGCGTTCTGCGCCCAGACCATTGAGGGCGGCGACGGTGGCGCCAACGTTGGTACCCTTGCTGTCATCAAAATACTCCACCTGCTGGATGACCCCAAGCGGCTCAACCCGGTGCGGCTCGCCACGGTACTCGCGCAAGCCAAACAGCAACGGCGCCAACGAACAGCCGGCCGCTTGCGCCAGTGCCAGGGCCGCCAGCGCATTGGTGGCGTTGTGGCGGCCACGGATGCGTAAGGCGCCAGCGGGAATCAGGCGTTGGATGAACAGTTCCGGCTCTTCATGACGCCGTCGCCTGAGAGCAGGATCGGCCGGCTGCGCCCTGACCAACCAGGCCAGGCCCTGGGTGATCTCCAGGCCGTAGTCGCCCGGGCGCTGCGGCATATCGCCGCCAAAGCTCACATAGTCGCGCTCTTTCAGTTTGAGAGGCCTGGGGCGCGCCGGTGCTGCAGGCGCGCCCGAAGCATTCCGCATCGCCATCACCGCGGGGTCATCGCGGTTGAGGATCATCAATCCCTGGGCACCGAAAATGCGCGCCTTGGCTGCAGCATAGGCCTGCATGTCGCCATGCCAGTCCAGATGGTCCTGGCTGAGGTTGAGCACTGTGGCTGCCAGCGGCTCAAAACCTTGCACCCCTTCGAGCTGAAAGCTGGAAAGCTCCAGCACCCAGACCTCGGGCAGCGCCTGCTCATCCAGGCAACGCATCAGCGCATCCAGCAGGCTGGGGCCGATATTGCCCGCCGCACATACACTTTTGCCGGCATGGCCTATCAAGGCGGCGGCCAGGGCTGTGGTGGTGGTTTTGCCATTGGTGCCAGAGACCGCCAGCACCTTGGGCGCGTAGCTGCGCTCGGCCTGCAGTTCGCGCAAAGCCTGCACAAACAGGTCGAGTTCGCCGCCGACCCAAAGGCCTTGCTGCTGGGCAGACTGCCAGACTGGCTGGCATGCCAGCGGCGACAGGCCGGGGCTCTTGAAAACAGCGCGAATTTCACCGCCACCGGCGAGCCCGCCATGATCACCCCGCAACAAATCCGGGCTGAAGGGCGCGCCAATGAATTTCACATCGGGCAAATCTTGGCGCAGACTTGGCAGTTGCGGTGGGCTCGCGCGGGTGTCAGCTACCGTCACACGCGCGCCCTGACGTGCACACCAACGCGCCATTGCCAGACCGGAGGCGCCCAGACCCAACACCAACACCTCCAGACCGCGCAAGGAAGTCCGCACGTCTTCGCCAGGCACCCCTGCCTCTGCCGGTTGTTGATCGGGCAGGTCTGTTAACGGCTCGGCCAGCTCTTCTTCCTCAGATACGGACGGCTCAGCGTTTGCGGGCTGGGCAAATAATTGCGCCACAAAGGCCGCGGCATCCCGTGCTGCCGTCAGGCTTGGCGGCATGGATTGAAGCGCAGGAGTGCCTGGCTGGTTGATCGCCTGCGGCGATGGCGCCAGTTCATCACCGGATACGACCTGGACGGGCCCGGACTGGCCAGCCTCGGCTTGCGGTGGCAATTCGGACGCGCGCACGGCGGCGCTGTCTGGAGGTAGGGCTTCTTCAGAGCTCATCTGAGTTTCAGCGTTGACAGGCCCACCAGACACAGCATCATGGTGATGATCCAGAACCGGATCACCACCTGGGTTTCTTTCCAGCCTTCTTTTTCGAAGTGATGATGCAGGGGCGCCATCTTGAACAGCCGCTGCCCCTGGCCATAGCGGCGCCGGGTGTATTTGAAGTAGCTCACCTGCAACATCACCGACAGGGCTTCGGCCACAAATACACCGCCCATGATGGCCAGCACGATCTCCTGTCGGACGATGACCGCAATGGTGCCCAGCGCTCCGCCCAGTGCCAGCGCACCCACATCGCCCATGAACACCTGCGCCGGGTGCGCGTTGTACCAGAGGAAGGCCAGGCCAGCGCCAGCCAGCGCCGCGGTGAAGATCAGTAGCTCACCCGAGCCCGGGATATAAGGGAAAAAGAGGTAACGGGAATAGACCGCGCTGCCAGTGACATAGGCAAAAACACCCAGGGCTGATCCGACCATGACCACCGGCATGATCGCCAGCCCATCCAGGCCATCGGTCAGGTTGACCGCATTGCTTGACCCCACAATGACCAGATAGGTCAGGATGACAAAGCCAAAAACTCCCAGCGGATAGCTCACTTCCTTGAAGAAAGGCAGGAGCAGGCCAGCTTTGGGCGGCAGGTTGATATCGAAACCGGATGCCACCCACTGAAAAAACAACTCCAGCACCCGCAGGTTGTTGCTTTCCGCAATGCTGAACACCAGGTACAGCGCAGCCACCACACCGATGAGCGACTGCCAGAAATATTTTTCCCGCGAGCGCATGCCCTCGGGGTCTTTGTTGACCACCTTACGCCAGTCGTCAGCCCAGCCGATCGCCCCATAGCCCAGCATGACCAGCAGCACAATCCAGACAAAGCGGTTGGACAGGTCAAACCACAGCAGCGTGGACACGGTGATGGACAGCAGAATCAATACCCCGCCCATGGTGGGCGTGCCGCTTTTGGCCAGGTGTTCTGCGATGCCATACCCGCGCACTGGCTGGCCAATCTTCAGTTCGGTTAAACGGCGAATCACATAAGGCCCAGCCAACAAGCCAATCAGCACCGCGGTCAATGCCGCCATCACAGCACGGAAAGTGAGGTACTGAAAAACCCGGAAAAACCCAAATTCAGGCGAGAGCGACTGCAGCCATTGCGCCAGACTAAGCAGCATGGGCTTCTCCTTGCCGGGTGTCGGCCTGGCTGGCGAGAGATTGCACCACCCGCTCCATCTTCATGAAGCGCGAGCCCTTGACCAGCACGCTGGCCAG
>JAFMJA010000287.1 GCA_017853735.1 Burkholderiaceae bacterium
CCAGGTGAACGGATTCGTGGTCTTTTATGGCTTTCATTGTCATCGAGTGAGTTATTGCGACTCGACGCCTTCGAAGGCTCAGACTACAAGCGCGAGGAAATTCAGGTGATCGACCTCTCTGGTCATAGCCATTCGGCACAAATCTATGGTTGGCGCCAAAAAGGCAAGCTGACCAATGAGCCTTGGGATGTGCACTGGTTCGAAACTGTTGGTATCAAGGATTTCTCGAATAAATTTCTGCTGTAACCTGAGCAGCCAAGCCCACTGCCACAGTGAGAAATCAAAACCCTATTTAGCAATGCACAACCTTAAGACCTAAGCTCAATTTCGTTGGTTTTCAATGCAGCCCCAGAACCAATAAAGAACGATTGAAGTGATTTTGCCAACTCACTGCGCGCCGCGGTTTAGGGAATTCCAGAGCTCCAAGTTGTCCAATTTCAGAATTGAGCGGGGTGGTGAAGATACGGTGATTGAAGTTGATTCATTGCTCAATATTGAGCTTAACTTCCTTGATCAGCCTCCCCCATTTGTCATGTTCAGACCTGATGAATGCACCAAGTTCCTCAGGGGTGCTACTGGAGAGCTGAATTGCCAATTCACCCAATTTTTTTACCAACTCGGGATCGGCAATTGCCTTGCTCAATTCTTGATTCAATTTTTGAATGATCGGAGCTGGTGTGCCTGCAGGTGCTAGTAGGCCCATCCAGGCGCCAGAGTTGAATTGTGGAAAGCCTGCTTCTGGCATTGTGGGCACGTTCGGCAAAGCGGTGGATCGCCGAGTACCACTGACGGCCAATGGCTTGATTTTCCCGGCATTGACGAGTGGCACCGCAGCAGTTGCTGCAAAGATCACCAAATTAACCTGATCACCCATCAAAGCGTTCATTGCTGGAGCGCCACCTTTGAATGGCACATGCAGCATTTGTATTCCAGCCAGTAAATTGAGCTGTTCTGCGGCCAGATGACCTGAACTTCCAGCACCTACCGAGCCATAAGAAATCTTTGCCTGCCCAGATTTGGCCAGGCGGATCAGGGACGCTATGTCATTGGCTGGCAAATTATTGCTGGCAACGAACAACAGAGGAATGGACCCTACAAAAGAAATCGGGGCAAAATCTTCGAAAGTGTTGAAGCGGAGGTTTTTGTAAACATGTGGATTGACTGCATGTGAGTCGAACGCCAGCAGCAAGGTATGGCCATCGGGGGGTGATTTGGCAACCAACTCGGCTGCAATGGTGCCACCCGCCCCTGCTTTGTTCTCTACCACAAAAGCTTGACCCAAAACCTCGGTAAATTTCTGACCCAATTGTCTTGCAGTCACGTCTACCACTCCGCCAGCAGCAAACGGTACGACGATCTTCACAGGTTTGCTGGGGTAGCTTTGAGCATGGCTCAGGTGACTGGAGAGCAAGAAGAAAGTCCCCATCAAAAGACGGGCAATGACAGACGAACAGCCAGATTTGATAGCCATTTCTTGCTCCTAAAGTAAGTGTTTGTATGTTGTAAAAATCCTATTCATTATAGGAACGCAACACTTGGGCAAACATTGAAAAAAATTTGCAGACAGAAGAGTACCAATTGCCCAGAAGTTAAAAAATCTCCTCAGCTATTATTGTTCCATCAAGCAAGCTAGCTGACGCCTCTGAACAATTTTAAAAATCATCATGGACACATTAAAGCACCTTCATCAATTACCCCAAGGCTTGTTGCAATTGCGGCAAGGCCTGGAAATCGAAAGAAATGCAAACACAGTCAGAGTCGTTTTGAAACGTCAGGATGACCTGAATCGGATAACGGATGAGATGCTCGACGAATTGCAGAATCTGTGTGAGCTCTTGCATAGTGATGAGCAGGCCAGCGTCATGACCATAACTGGCGAAGGTGGAGAATATTTTTCGACTGGATTACTCAACCCAGCACTGAGAGCAAAACTGAGCAAGGACCAGGTGCTGGCATTGGTCTGGAAAGCTAATCGTGTTTTTGATGCCATCGAAGCCTTGCCTCAGTTGGTAATTGCAGCCATCAACGGCAAGGCTATTGCAGGTGGGGTAGAACTAGCCCTTGCTTGCGATATTCGCTACGCATCGTCTCTGGCATCTGTACGCCTGCCTGAAGCAGGATGGGGGGGCTTTCCAGGGGCTGGTGCTCCCGTACGTTTGCCTGAAATAATCGGCAAGGCCAATGCACTGGATTTGATTTGCTGCGGTCAAGAGACGAACGCGCAAGAGCTGTTGCGCATCGGTTTGGTTCAACGTGTGATACCGAATGAACAATTCGACGGCACTATTCGCGACATTGTTGCGCAGATAGGCAAGGCTGGCCCCTTGGCTGTTAAGGGAGCCAAAAAAGTGGCTGCAACGCGCTTAGAGCCGGGATTTACTGCTGCCCGCAGGCTATCCGATGCCTTGAGGCAGGCCCTGGAATGGAGTGAAGACGTGGATGAAGGTATGCGCGCTGCCAAGGAGAAAAGGCAGCCCCAATTCAAGGGACGTTAGTGTGTTTTTAAATCCATCTTGAAAGTGAAGATGGATATTTAAAACCACGGCGCGACTCCTCCTCGCCACCCTCCTCTTCGCCTAACAACCTAAATAGGAATGACAGCCGAGGTAGTAATCAATCGTGTTTAGTGAGTGCCCATCCCCCGTTAATGGGGAAGAGCCGAAACTTTGTACTGGCGGAGACGGAGTCCCCTTCCGTCATGTTTTGGGTTGTTTGGGTTTGTTTTACTACATTGCCAAAAAACTGTCGTAACCCGCATGGATATTAGATTTCATTGGGATTTACTGTTTTTAGTTGTTGCCACGTGATTGTTTCAGTCGGATAATCAAACGTATGTCGAAGCGTACGTCGATTTTTATGGCGGAGCATTTTTCATGGCTAGGCAAATGAACAAACTGAGTGCCCTCCAGGTCAACAGAATATCAACACCAGGATGGCACGGAGATGGCGGCGGTTTGTGGCTGCAACTCACTCCAACCGGATCACGTTCCTGGGTTTTTCGCTACACACGAGAAGGTAGGCAGCATGTTTTGGGTTTAGGGCCAACTCATACCGTGAGACTTGCTGACGCCAGAGAGCGCGCCCGATTGCTGCGACTGCAACTAGTGAACGGAATTGATCCAGCTCAGGCGCGCAAAGTTGAGAAAGCAGCCCGGGCGTCAGAGAAGATCAAGCGTCGCACGTTTGACGAATGCGCTGAAGCCTACATCGAAGCAAAACAGCCTCAGTGGTCGAGCGATAAATCTGCACCGCAGTGGCGCAGTTCGCTTGCCACCTATGCCTCACCCATCATCGGTAAGCTGGATGTGGCAGATATTGATACGCCGCACGTGCTGGCCTGCTTAAAGCCAATCTGGACGACCAAGCCT
>JAFMJA010000288.1 GCA_017853735.1 Burkholderiaceae bacterium
GGTTCTGTCGGCCAGCACCCTGCACGGGCCAGATGAGGGGGTGACCTCAGGCAGCCTGTCGGTCCAAGACAGCGGGGGCGCGCTGCGCCATGCCTGCGCCGAAGTGCGTGGCCTGGCTCTCAAGCGTGCGGGTGAACGACATGGCTTGGCGGCTGAGCGTATCCGGGTGCAAGACGGCAAGTTTTTTTCCGACTCTGGGGCAGCCCTCGGGGATTACTGGTCGCTGCTGGATCAGGCAGACCTGGATTGTGAGTACCAGGGCCACCACCTGCCCAAGCCAGCCGAGCAACGAAGCCTGTTGGGCAGAGCGCGTCTTGCGCGACTTGATCTGCCAGACAAGATCTTTGGGCGTGCGCGTTTCATTCACGACTTGCGCTTGCCCGGACTGCAGCATGGCCGGGTCTTGCGTGCGCCCACCCTGAGCGCATCGCTTCGGCAATGGCCGCCAGCAGGACTGGGCGAACTACCCGTGGGGGTGCGCTGCTGGGCCGATGGTCGTTTTGTGGCGGTGGTGGCTGAGCGCGAGCGTGATGCAGATGTTGTGGCCGAGCGTTTGCGCGGTTTGCTGGATTGGCAGACAGACCAAGTGCTGCCCGATCAGGAAAACCTGGCGGATTACCTGCGCGCCGCGCCGCACGAGCGCCATGTTGCTGCCCAGCGCGGTGAGAGTCAGATGCCGCAAGCCGGCCGCATGTTCAGTGCCGAATATTTCAAGCCCTATCTGGCGCATGCCTCGATCGGGCCATCCTGTGCCATCGCCTGCTGGAATAGGACGACCCTGGAAATCTGGACCCACAGTCAGGGCATCCACAACTTGCGCGATGACCTGGTGCTGGCGCTCGCACAACAGCCCCAGCCCGTCAACAAAGAGCAGATCATCATCCATCATGTGGAGGGATCGGGCTGCTATGGCCACAACGGTGCTGACGATGTGGTGTTGGATGCAGTGCTGATGGCTCTGGCCACCCCCGGTCATCCTGTGCGGGTGCTGTGGTCTCGAGCCGATGAGCTATCGCATAGTCCTCTGGGGGCGGCTCACGCAGTCAGCCTGCAGGCGTGTGTCGATGCTCAGGGGCGGCTATCACACTGGCAGCACCAACTCTGGGCCAACGGCTACAGCTCCCGCCCGGGACGCGCCCGCACGCCTTCGCTGCTGGCTGCCAATGAACGTGCTGATTCGACGCCCTTGCCCTTGCCGATCAATCCACCGCTGGCTGCTGGAGGCGGAGCTGACCGCAATGCGGTTCCTGCCTATGCGATTGCCAACCTGCTGGTGCTGAACCACCGCTTGATGGTGATGCCCTTGCGGACTTCAGCCATGCGCGGTCTGGGTGCTTATGCGAATGTGTTTGCCATCGAATCTTTCATGGACGAAATTGCACACAGCCTTGGCGAAGATCCACTGGCTTTGCGATTGCGTCATCTGGAGGATGCGCGCAGCCGGGATGTTCTCGAGGCGGTGGTGCAGCGCTCTGACTGGTGGCGCCAGCAAAAGAGCGAAACCGAAGGCATTGGCCATGGGCTGGCCTGGGCGCGTTACAAAAACAGCGGGGCCTGGTGTGCGGTGATTGCCCGGGTGCATGTCGCAGAAACAGTACGCGTGCTCAACCTGGACCTGGCTGTCGATGTGGGAATGGCGGTGGATATGGACGGGATCGTCAATCAGATAGAGGGCGGTGCCATCCAGAGCACCAGCTGGACACTCAAGGAGCAGGTGAGTTTCACCCCGCAGGCCATCACCAGTCTGGGTTGGGACAGCTATCCGATTTTGCGGTTCAGCGAAGTGCCCGAGGTCCGGGTACATGTGATCGACCGCCCGGATCAGCCGGCCCTGGGGGCGGGCGAGGCTGCCCAGGGGCCGGTGGCAGCGGCCATCGGCAACGCGGTTTACGATGCCCTGGGTGTGCGGGTACGCACATTGCCACTCAGCCCGGAGAACATCATGCGGGCGATGGAGGCTGGACAGTCATGAGCGGCGCCATCCTATTTCAAGTCAATGGAAAAACCTGCAGTCCTGCTGCCAGCGAGCAGCTGCCCTTGTTGTCAGTCTTGCGTGATGACCTGGGTCTGAGCGGCCCGAAATTTGGATGTGGCCAAGGCGAATGTGGTGCGTGTACCGTGCTGGTCGATGGCCGACCACAGACCTCCTGCAATTTGCCGCTCTGGTCGGTACAGAACCGACAGGTGAGCACCCTGGAGGGCTTGGGCTCGCCCGAACATCCCCACCCTCTCCAGACTGCTTTCCTGGAAGAAAACGCAGCCCAATGCGGCTACTGCATTGCAGGCATCATCACTGCGGCAGCGGCCCTGCTACAGGCCCAGCCCAACCCAAGTCGGGCTGATATCGTGCAGGCACTGGACAAGCACTTGTGCCGCTGTGGCGCTCACAACCGCATGATCCGGGCGGTACAAAAAGCCGCCCTGACCATGTCCTGTCATCCTGATCAAGCAACCGTCAAACCAAAAGCATGACACCATGAGCTGGCTATTTCCTACTTCACATTCCCATGACAGCCGAGGATTCTGGTTTTGCGGCTGTGCCGGCTTGCCGATCGTGGCGCCCGAGGGTGGTGCCACCGCCCCTCGTCGGGCACCAGTGTTTATTCAGGGTCAGCGGGCCCGCACCGTGGATGTGCATGCCCACTGTTACTTCCAGGACGCCCTCGACCTGATGGGGGCTGAAGCCAAGAGCGTGCTGCCGCCTGTCAAGGGGGTACCAGAGCATTTTCTTCAGGTGGAACAACAGCTTGCCACCCGCCTTGCCGACATGGACCGCATGGGTATCGATTTGCAAGTGCTCAGCATAAACCCTTTCTGGTACAAGCAAGATCGTGATACCGCAGAAGCGATCTGCCGTATCCACAATCAAAGTCTTGCCGAGCTGTGTGCGCGCCACCCCAAGCGACTAGCAGCCTTTGCTTCCCTGCCGCTGCAGTATCCCGACCTGGCGGTGGCCATGCTGGAGGAAGCCGTGCGCAAGCTGGGGCTCAAGGGAGCAGCCATTGGCGGCAGTGTGGCAGGACAGGACTTTGCCTTGCCCCAATTCCATCCGGTGCTGGCCAAGGCGCAGGAGCTGGGGGTGATGCTGTTCATTCACCCGCAAAGCACGCCTGAGCTGGCCGCCCGCCTGAAAGGCAACGGGTGGCTGTCCAATGTGATCGGTAATCCGCTGGATACCACTATTGCCTTGCAAAAGCTGATCTTCGAGGGGGTGTTCGACAAGTTCCCCGAGCTCAAGGTGCTGGGCGCCCATGGCGGGGGCTTTCTCGGCTCCTACGCGCCGCGCATGGACCGCTCCTGTTTTGTCTCACCTCAGAATTGCAATGCCCAGATCAGCCTGATGAAAAAACC
>JAFMJA010000289.1 GCA_017853735.1 Burkholderiaceae bacterium
GCTGATCGGACCCTCAGGGTAGCCAAGACCCAACCGGAGGGTGGTGTCCAGATCCGCCGCGCTGGCCAGTCCTTCATCGAGGCGACGTAGTACTGCATTGAGGTAGGGACGAATCAGACGGTCCACGATGCGACCGGGGGTGTCCGCACAGACTGCCGCCACAAGCCCTTCGGATGCGATCCAGTTTCTTGCCGCGGCAAGCGCTGTCTCATGGGTTTTGGGCTGACGGACCAACTCGACCAGTGCGGTGAGGGGCCCTTGCCCCATCTGGTAACGTGCAAAACCAAGCACATTGCCCCCCTCTTGTCCCTTGTCCTCACCAGTGTGCACGCCAAGACACTCCTGGCCTAGCTCCACCAAAATTACGGTGTAGCGGTTTGGATTGGGCAATGCCTGCAAGGCGGGGCCTACCTGGTTTCCGCTGATCACCAAGATATCGGATGGTTCGACAATGACGCTGTGAATCGGATGATCAGGCGGAAACGACCGGCTAGGACCAGTGCTGATATGTTCAATGCTGTTCATGACGGCCTCAGGCTCCAAATATTTTTGAATCGCCGTAGGTGAAAAATCCACGACCAGATTTTTTGCCCAGGCGGCCGGCTGCAATCATGCGGCGCACCAGAGGTGGACAAGCAGCATCCGGCTCATGCGTCAGTCCATGCATGGCCTGACAAAGCAGTAATTGTGTGTCCATGCCAACCAGGTCCAGCAAAGTCATCGGCCCCATCGCATAACCGAGTGCGGTCTTCATGGCTATATCAATATCCTCGGGTTCGGCAATTCCGGCCTCGACCATGCGGATGGCATTGTTATTGAAGGGAATCAGAAAATAGTTGAGGATGAATCCGGGAGTGTCCTGAGTTTTCACTGGATTCTGACCCAGGGCCAGGCAAAAATTCCAGGCGGACTCAAAACTTTCGGCGCTGGTGCAGATTCCAGGCGACATTTCAACCAGTTTCATCAGTTGGGCCGGCAGACAGAAATGCATGCCCACAAAGCGATCGTCTCGGCCACTCCCGCCAGCGATCTCAGTGATCGAAATGGTAGAGGTATTGGACGCAAACAGGGTCGATGGCTTGCAGATCGTGTTGAGCTGTGAAAAAAGAGCATGTTTAGCAGAAAGATCCTCAAACACCGCCTCAATCACGATGTCGCAATTGGCTAATTCAGCCAGATCGCTGCACACATGCAAATGTCCAAGTGTGGACGCCAACTGGTCTTGCGTCATCTTGCCCTTGGCGACCGAACGCTTGAAAAAGGCCTCGCTTTGCTGCTGTAACGCGAGCAGGCGCTTGGCATCCAAGTCAAAGGCCACGGTCTCAAAGCCCGCACGCATGGACACAATGGAGATGCCGGTTCCCATGGTGCCCAGCCCGACAACGCCTACTTTTTGCACGGCCTGCATGATTGAATCCTATTTTTTGATGAAATGTCGGCCAGCCAACTGTCGGTGAATATGGTTGGTGCCTTCCCAGATCTGGGTAATCTTGGCATCGCGCATCAAGCGCTCCACGCGATAGTCCTGGCAGTAACCATAGCCCCCCAGCAAGCTGACCGCTTCGCTGGTGATTTTCATGGCGGCATCTGTTGCGCGCAATTTAAGCATGGATGCTTGAATGCCAAAGTCGGTAGCGCCCTGGTCGACCATGCGGCCAAGTGTCCAAAGCATGTTTTCGCACAAAAACAATTCACTGGCCAGATCACCCAGCAAAAATTGAATGCCTTGAAAGTCGATGATGCGTTTGCCTGATTGCTTGCGCTCATTGATATAGTCCACCGCATCGTCAAAGGCAGCACGGGCAATACCCAGGGCATGTGCTGCGACGCTCGGTCGCGATTTATTGAGCGATGAAAGCAAAATGCGCAAGCCATCACCTGGATGGCTCAGCAAGTTGGCTCGCGGTACCCTGCACTGGTCAAATGAAATGGCAGCGGTGCTGGCTGCACGGTGCCCCATTTTTTTCTCCAGGCCGGTGACAGAAAAGCCAGGTGTACCTTTTTCAAATACCAGGGCAGAAATGGCCTCTTTCGATCCTGGGATCTCGGACCATTTACCAAACAACAGATACATATCAGCCACATCACCGTTGGAGATGAAAATCTTGCTGCCATTAACAACAATGTGCTCACCCTGCGGTGTGAAGCTCAGGCGCATTCCGGTAGCATCCGAGCCGGCCTGCGGCTCGGTTATGGCCAGCGAAGCAATGCCGCCCTGGCTGATCCGTGGCAGCAGACGGTTTTTTTGTTCTTCATTGCCAAAATCAATCAGTGGCTTGATCGCATGAAAATTGGTGGCCCAGATGATGCCGGTCGAAGCGCAGGCCTTGCTGATTTCCCGTACGCAGGCGAGATAAGACGTATAGGATAGCTGTGCGCCGCCATATTGATCGGGAATGAACATGGCGTTCAGACCCAGCTGATTGATCGCGCGGATGTTGTCCCAGGGAAATGCGCCACTCAGATCGTAGGCAGCGGCACTTGGCTTGATCTGCTTCTCTGCCAGGCTGCGCACACTCTCGAGCAGCTGCCGCTCGTCTTCGTTGAGGTCGATGCTGTCATCCAGTTGTTGGAAGATGGTCATGGCTTTCGTCAATGGGCAATGGCTTGGCCGCCGTCGATATAAATGGTTTCGCCTGTGACAAAACTCATGTCCTCACGCGTCATGGCTGCAACCAGGGCAGCCACCTCCTGCGCCGTGCCGGGCGTCTTGCGCGGAATGCGCTTGTCCAGGTAATCTCCCAGCGGGCCCTGCAGGGCATCCCGATTGAGTTCGGTGTCGATATAGCCTGGCGCCACATTGACCACCCGGATGCCTTGGGCAGCCCATTCCACTGCCAGACAGCGGGTGATGGCACCTACAGCAGCTTTGGAGGCGCAGTAAGCCAGGTTTGACTTGACACCGATCTTGTCAAAGAAAGAGCCGATATTGATGATCACGCTCTGGCTTTGCTGGATGAGATAGGGGTGTGCTTCGCGGCAGGCGGTAAAGACCGCCTTGGCGTTGGTCTGCATCACCTGGTCCCAGACCGTGCCTGGCATCTGGCTGGATCGAGCCACCTGATGAATGCCAGCGTTGTTGACCAACCCATCGATGCGCCCAGTGATCGCGGCAAGCTGGCTGAATGCCTCGGAAATCGAAGTTTCCGAATTCACATCACAGGCCAGGGGGATGATGCGTTCGGAAATCGTTTTCGAGAGCTTGCCTTCCTCTACCCCCAGACCTTTTCGGCTCAGGCAAGCCACCAGCCAACCATCTTGCGCCAGGCGATGAACGATTGCCGCGCCAATACCACGACTGCCGCCAGTCACTGCAATGGTTTTACCCTGCATGGGTTTGCGCATCATT
>JAFMJA010000290.1 GCA_017853735.1 Burkholderiaceae bacterium
GCGCCTAGTAGCGGTAAGTGTCAGGCTTGTACGGGCCCTGCTTGGGCACGCCGATATAGGCCGCCTGCTCGTCGCTTAGCTCGGTCAGCATAGCGCCCACCTTTTTCAGGTGCAAGCGCGCCACCTTTTCGTCCAGGTGCTTCGGCAGCACGTAAACCTTGCCCTGTTCGTAGAAATCACTGTGGGTGAACAACTCAATCTGGGCAATGGTCTGGTTGGCAAAGCTGGAGGACATGACGAAGCTGGGATGGCCGGTGCCACAGCCCAGGTTCACCAGGCGGCCTTTAGCCAACAGGATGATGCGCTTGCCATCGGGGAAAATCACATGGTCCACCTGGGGTTTGATCTCTTCCCATTGGCACTTCTCTTCCAACTTGGCAACTTGGATCTCATTGTCGAAGTGGCCAATATTGCATACGATCGACTGATCCTTCATCCTGGCCATATGGTCAAAGGTGATGACATCACGGTTACCGGTGGTGGTGACAAAGATGTCGGCCTTGTCCGCAGCGTATTCCATGGTGACGATCTTGTAACCTTCCATGGCTGCCTGCAAGGCATTGATCGGATCGATCTCGGTCACCCACACCTGGGCTGACAGGGCGCGCAATGCCTGGGCCGAGCCCTTGCCCACATCGCCATAGCCGCAAACCACCGCGACCTTGCCCGCGATCATGACGTCGGTGGCGCGCTTGATGCCGTCCACCAGCGACTCGCGGCAACCGTACAAATTGTCGAACTTACTTTTGGTGACCGAATCGTTGACATTGATGGCCCGGAACATCAAGGCACCACGTGCGCTCATTTCCTTGAGGCGGTGCACACCGGTGGTGGTCTCCTCGGTCACACCGATAATTTGTGCAGACTTGCGGCTGTACCAAGAGGCATCTTCCGCCAGTTTGGCCTTGATGGCCGCGAACAACTCACGCTCTTCCTCGCTTTTGGGGTTGGCAATGACTGAGGCATCCTTCTCGGCATTTTTGCCAAGATGCATCAGAAGGGTAGCGTCGCCACCATCATCTAAGATCATGTTGGGCCCCTCTGCCGTACTGCCCTTAGGACCAAAATCAAAAATGTGATGGGTGTATTCCCAGTAATCCTTGAGCGACTCTCCCTTGTAGGCAAATACCGGCGTGCCCTTGGCCGCCAGTGCAGCGGCAGCATGGTCCTGGGTCGAAAAAATATTGCAGGATGCCCAACGAACCTTAGCGCCCAAGGCCTCCAGGGTTTCGACCAACACTGCGGTCTGAATGGTCATGTGCAGCGAACCGGTGATGCGCGCACCCTTGAGGGGCTGGCTTTTCGAAAATTCCTCGCGGATGGCCATCAGCCCCGGCATCTCAGTTTCCGCGATCTTGATTTCCTTGCGGCCCCAATCAGCCAACGTCAGATCGGCAACCACATAGTCTTGGCGAGGTTTAAGAACAGCACTCATATAAGCTCCAATGCAAAGCAGTTAAGACACCACCGACATATCGCAAGGGAGACAGACTCACCTCACAATGTATCAGTGGGTGAGCGCAGTTTGAGTATCGGGGGCAGAATGCCCCGCTATCCGAGCCTAACTCTTCAACTATCGATCGCTGAATGAGACGCAACGCTCCTCGGACAGCGATAATTGTAGCCTTTTCCAGCCCTTTCTTCAATCAGTCTGGCCGTAGTCTTGCGGAGCGGACGCCTAACCGACCATGTCTTACGCTTCCGAAACGCAGCGCCGCCGCACCTTTGCCATCATCTCTCACCCGGACGCCGGTAAAACCACCTTGACGGAAAAGCTCTTGCTTTTTTCAGGCGCCATTCAGATTGCAGGTTCCGTCAAGGCCCGCAAGGCGAGCCGACACGCCACCAGCGACTGGATGGAGATCGAAAAGCAAAGGGGCATATCGGTGGCCAGTTCGGTGATGCAGATGCAGTACCGAGAGCATGTGATCAATTTGCTGGATACCCCTGGACACAAGGACTTCTCCGAAGACACATACCGCGTGCTAACCGCTGTTGATTCGGCCCTGATGGTCATTGACGCAGCCAATGGCGTGGAAGCGCAAACTCGCCGCCTGATTGAGGTCTGTCGCCAGCGCGACACACCCATCATCACTTTCGTCAACAAGATGGATCGTGAAGTACGCGATCCACTGGACATCCTGGATGAGGTGGAGCGGGAGTTAGGTATGCCCTGCGTGCCCATGACCTGGCCGGTGGGACAGGGCAAGAGTTTCGGCGGCATCATCAACCTGCATACCCAGACCATGTCAGTCTTCGAAGCCGGCAGTGATCGCCGGCCACAGGATTTTGAACATATCCGTCTGGCCGAAAGCGATCTCCTCAGGAATCGCTTTGGCCATGAATTCGAGAGCGCCATCGATGGCATGGAGCTGGCCACCGGTGCTTCACCGAGCTTTGACCGCGCAGCCTTCCTGGCTGGCAAGCAGACGCCAGTGTTCTTTGGCTCAGGCGTGAACAACTTTGGGGTGATGGAGG
This sequence comes from Burkholderiaceae bacterium, assembly GCA_017853735.1. Classification (GTDB taxonomy): domain Bacteria; phylum Pseudomonadota; class Gammaproteobacteria; order Burkholderiales; family Burkholderiaceae_C; genus Hylemonella. The sequence continues at coordinate 2,479 of JAFMJA010000290.1, forward strand.
TACTCGATGCATTGGTCGATCTGGCGCCTAGCCCCAAATCTCGCACCAGTTCACTGTCGGCGCCCAACAAGCATCCTCAGATCATCGAGGTGCTGCCAGACGATGCCGCCTTCTCCGGCGTGGTGTTCAAAGTGCAGGCCAATATGGACGCCAACCATCGAGATCGCATTGCTTTTGTGCGGGTGTGCTCGGGCAGGTATGCGCCGGGCATGAAGCTCAAAGTTCAGCGAACTGCCAAGGAGCTGCGCCCCACCTCGGTGGTGACTTTCATGAGCCAACGTCGCGAGGCGGTGGAAGAAGCTTACGCGGGTGACATCGTGGGCTTCACGACCCATGGTGGGGTGCAACTGGGCGACACCATCACCGATGGCAGCGTGGCCCTGCAATTTACGGGGCTGCCTTTTTTCGCGCCCGAGCTGTTCATGACGGTTGTGCTGAAAAATCCGCTGCGCACCAAACAGTTGCAGCAAGGCCTGGCTCAATTGGGCGAGGAAGGTGCGATTCAGGTTTTTCGTCCTGAAATAGGGGGAAATATGCTCCTGGGAGCGGTCGGACAGTTGCAGTTCGAGGTGGTTCAGCATCGCCTCAAGAGCGAATACGATGCCGACATTCGACTGGAAAACTGCCAGTACACCGGCGCGCGTTGGATCACTGCCGATTCACCTGCTGAGCTCAAGGCCTTCTGCGATGCTTACCCTCAGCGCCTGGCACGCGATGCCGCAGATACCCTGGCCTATCTGTGCACCTCTCCCTATGATGTTCGGCTGGCGCAAGAGCGCTTTCCAAAGATTCACTTCCATCCGCTGCGTGAGCACGCCGGGCTGTCC
>JAFMJA010000291.1 GCA_017853735.1 Burkholderiaceae bacterium
GGCCAACCGCGCCACCCAGGCCGGGCAGAAGCAGATTGTCGACCGCTACCTCAGCCTGATGGGTCTGCAGGATTTCCGCCATGCCTATCCCAAAACCCTGTCAGGCGGCATGCGCCAGCGCCTGGCCCTGGCCCGCGCTTATGCGGTCAAGCCCCAGTTTCTGCTGATGGACGAACCCTTTGGCGCGCTGGACGCCCAGACCCGTTCGGCCATGCAGGACCTGCTGCTGCAGGTACTGGCCGAAGAAGGCAAGACAGTGATGCTGATCACCCACTCGGTGGAGGAAGCGATTTACCTCTCTTCCCGCATCATTGTTGTGTCGGCCCGGCCATCACGCATTCTGGAAATCATCGAGGTGCCATTTGGCTACCCGCGCGACGCCTCGGTGTTGGAGAACCCTGTGTTTGGGGAATTGCGGGCGCATATCCGTGCCCTTGTCATGCAACAGTATGTCGCTCAACAGCGGCAATCGGCGGAAAACCGTCATTAACCGGAAGGAGAGCTTTATGAACTTGACCCAAAAAACCTATGGCCGCAGGGCCTTTATCACGCAACTCACTGCAGGTGCTGCAGCAGCTGCCACCTGGGCACCCGCCATTGGCCAAGCACGCACCAAGGTCAAGCTGGGCTATCTGCACACCTCGGCGGTGGACGGGCAGATCTGGACCGGGGTGCAGATGGGCAGCTTTGCCAAGCACGGCATCGAGTTCGAACCCATACAGTTCACCACCGGCCTGGAGTTGTTCCAGGCCATGATCGGAGGCAGCCTGGATGTGCTGTCCACTGGCGCGGTGGTCTCGAATTTTCCGGCGCGCGGCCAGGGCAAGGTTTTTCTGATCAACAACATCGAGTTCGCCACCGCGCAGCTCTGGGTGCGGGGCGATCAGGGCATCAAGACCTTTGCCGACCTCAAAGGCAAGAAAATTGCCACCACTACGGGCACCACCGCCCATGTGTTTCTGGACAATGCATTGCGCGCCAACAAGCTGGACCCTGCCAAGGATGTGGAGGTGGTCAACCAACGCATGGCCGATGCAGTCACCGCCTTCATCTCCGGTGCAGTGCCCGCAGTGGCACTGTGGGTGCCGTTTGACATCACCGTGCGTCAAAAAGTGCCCGGCGCAGTCAAGCTGGTGGATGCCTCGGCCTATTTCCCGCAGGCCGCCATCGTGGGCGGCTGGGCCGCTCGCAACGACTGGTATGACAAGAACCGCGATGCCTGCCAGCGCATCATCCGTGGCTGGCAGGAAGCCAACGATTACCTGATCGGCCCCAAGTCCAACGATGCGGTGGCAGCGCTGCAGGCCTCGCAGTACGCCCAGGTGCCCCTGGCAGATTTCCGTGACCAGTTCAAGGCCTCGCGTTACTACACCTCGGCTGAATGGCGCAAGCTGTATGCCGATGGCTCAGTCACGCGCTGGTTGCAGCAGGTGACCGACTTCTTTGTGAAGTTTGGCAATATCGCCAACCCGGTGCCGGCCTCGGGCTACTTTGACGCCAAGCTCTACCTCGACACGATCAAGGCTTGACCGCTCGGCCCTCAAACAGAGTTCAACGCACCATGACGCAAGAAACCTGGGACCACATTGTGGTGGGGGCGGGCTCGGCCGGCTGCCTGCTGGCGCAACGGCTCACTGCAGCGGGGCGCCGCGTCCTGCTGCTGGAGGCCGGTGGCCCAGACCGCAACCTGTGGATCCATCTGCCGGTGGGTTATTTCAAAACCATCTATAACTCCCGGTATTCGCGTCTGTTTGATACCGAGCCCTCCGAGGGCAGCGGTGGACGCAATATCGTCTGGCCACGCGGTCGGGTCGTGGGTGGGTCGTCTTCGATCAATGGACTGATCTACATCCGCGGCCAGCACGCCGACTACGACGACTGGGTGCGGGCCGGTGCCACTGGCTGGGATTACCGCAGCAACCTGCCGTTTTTTCGCCGCTCGGAGCGCTACGAGGGCGGTGAGAGCGAGTACCACGGCAGCAGGGGTGAACTGGGCGTGTCCGAGCTGCGCAACGACCACCCTTACTGCCAGGCCTGGCTGGCGGCCGGCATGGAGATGGGCCTGCCGCACAACCCAGACTTCAATGGTGCCACCGACTATGGCGTGGGCAGCTATCAGCTGACCCTGCAAGGCGGCTGGCGCGCCAGTGCGGCAAGGGCCTTTCTCAGGCCAGCGCTGGCGCGACCCCAGCTCAAACTGGTCATGAACGCTCAGGTCAGCCGCATTATTTTCGAGGGGTCAAAAACCGTCGGGGTGGAGTGGATCGAGAACGGGCAAGCCCAGCAGGCACGCAGTGAGGCCGATGTACTGCTGTGCGCAGGCGCCTTGCAGTCCCCCCAGATATTGCAACTCTCCGGCATTGGGCCGGCTGCACTGCTGCGCCAGCATGGCATTGCGGTGGTGGCCGACGTACCCGAGGTGGGGCAGAACCTGCAGGACCACTACCAGGCCCGCGTCATTGTGCGCCTGAAAAAGAAAATGTCACTCAATGACCAGGTGCGCAGCCCATTGGGCCTGATGCGCATGGGCTGGCAATGGCTGGCGCACAACCGGGGCCCTCTCACCGTGGGTGCCGGTCAGGTGGGCGGCTTTGCCAAGACAGAATACGCCAGCGACGGGCGCGCTGATGTGCAGTTCAATGTCATGCCCCTGTCTGTCGACAAGCCAGGTGACCCATTGCATGCCTATTCGGGCTTCAGCGCATCTGCCTGTCAATGCCGGCCAGCCTCGCGCGGCCAGCTGCAGATCCGCTCGACCGATCCATATGCTGCGCCGCGCATCGAGCCCCGCTACTTTGACCAAGAGATCGACCGCAAGACCATGGTGGCCGGGTTGGAGATGTTGCGCGAGATCTATCGCCAGCCTGCCTTCAAAGACTTGTGGGATACGGAAACCATGCCCGGCACCAACTTCGGCACCCGCCCTGAACTCTGGGAGTTTGCACGCCAACGCGGCGGCACCGTGTTCCATCCGGTAGGCACTTGCCGCATGGGCAGCGATGACCAGGCCGTGCTCGACCCAGAGCTGAAAGTGCGTGGAGTACAAAACCTGCGTGTCATTGATGCCTCGGCCATGCCCACCCTGACTTCAGCCAACACCAATGCGCCCACCTTCATGATTGCCGAGCGAGGCGCTGAGTTGTTGTTGAGAGCTTGAACCAGTGGAGTAGCCAACAAAAAACGCGCCGAAAGGCGCGTCTTTGCTTGATATGTGGCGGAGTGGACGGGACTCGAACCCGCGACCCCCGGCGTGACAGGCCGGTATTC
>JAFMJA010000292.1 GCA_017853735.1 Burkholderiaceae bacterium
TCTTCAGGCGCGTAGCGTTGACCCACGCTGGAATAAATGCCCACCTGCTTGAACAGGTTGGCCATGCCGAAGGTGCGCGCCTCATCGGCCACAATTGGCACAATGCGCGGCCCCAGCCCCGGGTCCTTGAGTAGCGCACCCAGCAGACGCACAAAGGCCATGGTGGTGCTCATTTCCTTGCCGCCGGCCTGCAGGGCAAAGGCGGCGTAGCTCTCAAAGGCCGGTGTGGGAACCACCGCGCAGTCGGTGCGGCGCTGTGGCAGGTAACCGCCCAGCGCCTGGCGTTTGGCGTGCAGGTACTGGATCTCGGGGCTGTCTTCGGCAGGTTTGTAGAAGTCGAGATTTTTAGCCTGTGCATCGCTCAGCGGCAGATTGAAGCGGTTGCGAAATTCAATCAGGTCGGTCTCGTCCAGCTTCTTCTGGCTGTGGGTGGTCATCTTGCCCTGGCCCGCGCTACCCATGCCGTAGCCCTTCTTGGTGTGCGCCAGGATCACGGTGGGTTGGCCGCGATGCGCCGCGGCTGCTGCGTAAGCGGCATGGATCTTCACCAGATCATGGCCGCCGCGCTTGAGGCGGTCAATCTGCTCATCAGTCATGCCCTGGGCGAGGCGGGCGAGCGCCTCGTTCTGGCCGAAAAAATTATCGCGGTTGAATCGGCCGTCTTTGGCGGCAAAGGTCTGCATCTGGCCATCGACAGTAGCGGTCAGGGCGCGCAGCAGGGCGCCATCATGGTCGCGCGCGAACAGGCCATCCCAGTCGCTGCCCCACAGCAGCTTGACCACATTCCAGCCGGCACCTGCGAACAGCTTTTCCAGCTCGTCAATGATGCGGCCGTTGCCACGCACCGGGCCATCCAGCCGTTGCAGGTTGCAGTTGACCACCCACACCAGGTTGTCCAGCCCCTCGCGTGCGGCCAAGGTCAGCGCACTCATTGACTCGGGCTCATCCATCTCGCCGTCGCCAAATACGCCCCATACCTTGCGGCCACCACAATCCAGCAGCTGACGGTGGGTGAGGTAGCGCATGAAGCGCGCGTGGTAGATCGAGCTGATCGGCCCCAGGCCCATTGAGCCGGTGGGGAACTGCCAGAAGTCAGGCATCAGCCATGGGTGGGGGTAGCTCGAGAGGCCACGCGCGTTGGCCGAGCTTGCCGAGATCTCTTGCCGATAGTGCTGCAAGTCCTGCTCGCTCAGGCGCCCCTCCAGAAAAGCGCGGGCGTAAACGCCGGGGGCGCTGTGTGGTTGGAAAAACACAAGATCGCCACTGTGTTGTGAATCGCGGGCATGGAAAAAGTGGTTAAACCCAAGCTCGAACAAATCAGCTGCGCTGGCATAGCTGGCAATGTGGCCACCGAGTTCGCCATAGGCCTGGTTGGCGCGCACCACCATGGCCAGGGCGTTCCAGCGCATGATCGAGGCCAGACGTTCTTCAATCGCGAGGTCACCCGGGAATACCGGTTGCTGCTCTACTCCTACGCTGTTGACATAGGGCGTGACCCGTTCGGGTTGCCAGCCGGTGTGATGACGACGAGCCAGGCGGGTCAGCTCGTCCAGTATGAAATGTGCCCGCTGTGCCCCCTCGGCTGCCAGCAAAGTCAGAAATGCTTGCTGCCATTCGGCCGTCTCTTGCGGGTCAAGGTCAATTGCTGGCTGGCTGGCTTGCAACAATGAGGTGGGTAAGGGTGCATTCATGATGCGGCAACTGTAGCGGTCAGGCCGAAAAATGAATTGCCGAATTGATGATTTTTGGTCACTAAAAAAGCATAATATGCTAATTAATTTAAATATTTAAGCATATGAAGCTTGATAAATTGGATTTACGGATACTTATGGAGCTTCAGGCCGACGGCTCCCTGTCCAATGTGGAGCTGGCCAAGCGAGTGCATCTTTCCCCATCCCCCTGTCTGGCGCGGGTCAAGGCGCTGGAGGCCGATGGGGTGATCAGCCGCTACGTGGCTTTGGTCAACGCGGGAGCGCTGGGCCTGGGGCTCAATGTCTTCATCAATATCAGCCTGAAAACGCAAAGCAAAGAGGCACTCGCCGAATTCGAGCAGCGTATCGCTGAGCATGATGAGGTGATGGAGTGCTACCTGATGACCGGCGACTCCGACTACCTGATCCGGGTGGCAGTGGCAGACATGGCTGCCCTGGAAAAATTCATTCTGGAGCAGCTCACGCCCATCCCAGGTGTAGAAAAGATTCGCTCTAGTTTTGCACTCAAGCAGGTACGGTACAAAACAGCGTTGCCATTGCCAGCCAGTACCCGTCTGATGCGTTGACAGGCTCCAGAGCCCTGGAGTCTGCTGCCCTTGTTATCGGATTTTCAGAAGTTTCATTGCATTGCCGCCCTCGATCAGGCGGCGCTGTTCGGCTGGCAGGCGCTTGACCGATGCAACCAGACCACGGGGGTCGTTTTCACCCATGTCGTAGGGGTAGTCGGTGCCAAGCAGCACATGGTCGGCGCCATAGCGGTCGATCAGGTGGCGCAGCATATCCGGGTCGAAGGTGATGGTGTCGAAATAAAACTTCTCCAGATAGCTGGAGGGTTTTTTCTTGATCACCGTGCGGCCGTCCGGACGTGCTTTCCAGGCGTGGTCCATACGCGCCCAGTAATGCGCCAGGTAGCCGCCACCGTGGGCAGCAATAAACTTGATCTTGGGATGGCGCGCCACCACTCCGTCATAGATCAGGTGGCTGACCGCGATGGTGGTGTCCATCGGGTTACCGATCACATTGTTGAAGTAATGGTTGGTCAGGCGATCGGCCTGGCTGAATCCCACCGGATGGAGAAACACCACGATGCCAAGCTCATTGGCCTTGGCGAAAAACTTTTCCAGACCCAACTTGGGGTCGGTCAGATTCAGGCCATTGACATTGGTGTTGATTTCCACCCCGCGCAGGCCCAGCTTTTTGACCGCATATTCCAGCTCGAGCACCGCCAACTCGGCGTTTTGCAGGGGCACCGAGCCCAGACCCACAAAGCGATCTGGATGCTTGGCAGCCAGATCAGCAATGCCCTCGTTCACTTCACGCGCAATGCTGGCGCCCTGGTCTGCTTCAGTGAAGTAGAAGTACTGGAAGGGAGCGGGCGCCACAGCCTGGATATCCACGCCCATCTTGTCCATGTCCTTGATACGCTCCTCAATGCCGATCAGCTTGGGATGGCGGTCGCGCATCTGCTTGACATTGGTCTGGCGGGTCAGCTCGTTGGCATAAATGATCGAGTAATCATGGGCCGCGGCATTCAGGTGGGCGGTCTTTTGAGC
>JAFMJA010000293.1 GCA_017853735.1 Burkholderiaceae bacterium
GATCAGGGTGGCAATGCCTGGGTAGGCCGACTGCAGGGCTGCATTGCCACCGCAGTGGTCGCTGTGCAGGTGGGTGTTGACCAGCGTCGCCAGCGGCTGGCCAGCCAGCGCATGCTGCACCAGCGCCAGTGTCTGTGCGCCATGCGTGCAGTAGCCGCTGTCCACCAGGTTTGCACCCGCGCCCTGATTCGCGTTGCCCAGCAGCAGAATGTTGTTGGAAGAGAGCCAACCGCGCTCGAAAATGAGTATGTCCGGAGGAAGGTTCACTTCCCCGCCCGAAGCTCGCGCCGCAAGATCTTGCCCACATTGGACTTGGGCAGCTCGTCGCGAAACTCGATGTACTTGGGCTGCTTGTAGCCGGTCAGGCTCTCGCGGCAGTAGCGCGCCAGCTGTTCCTCGCTCAGGGTCGGGTCGCTGCGCACCACATAGACCTTGACTGCCTCGCCCTGCTTGGGGTCGGGCACGCCAATCACCGCGCACTCCAGCACGCCCTCGCACAGGGAGATCACATTTTCCAGCTCGGTGGGGAAGACGTTGAAGCCGCTGACCACAATCATGTCTTTCTTGCGGTCGACGATGCGGGTGTGGCCGCGCTCGTCCATGATGCCGATGTCGCCGGTGCGCATATAGCCGTCGGCAGTGAAGGCGCGCGCAGTCTCCTCGGGCTGGCGGTAGTAGCCCTGCATGATGTTGGGGCCCTTGATGCAGATCTCGCCCGATTCGCCCAACTGGAGGCTGATGCCGTCTTCGCTCTTGATCGCCACCTCAATGCCCGGCAGCGGCAGGCCGATGGTGCCGCTGAACTCTTTGGCGGTCACCGGGTTGTTGGTGCCGATGGCCACCGTCTCGCTCATGCCCCAGCCCTCCACCATCGGGCAGCCGGTGACCTTGAGCCACTGGCGCGCGGTGCCCTCCGAGGCGGCCATGCCACCGGCCTGCGACACGCAGAGCTGGGAAAAATCCACCGTACTGAAACGCGGGTGCTGCAACAGGGCGTTGAACAGGGTGTTGACCGCGGGCAGCAGGTGAAAGGGCCGCTGCTTGAGCACCTCGACAAACTTGCCGATATCGCGCGGGTTGGGAATCAGGGTGACAAAGGCGCCCCAGCGGATGTTGAGCAGGCACAGCGTCAGGGCAAAGATGTGATACAGCGGTAGCGCCATGATGCTGTTGGTATTGCGCACATCGCCGATACGATCCAGCGCCGGGGTAAACCAGGCCTCGGCCTGCAGGATGGCAGCCACTACATTGCGGTGGGTCAGGATGGCGCCCTTGCTCAGCCCGGTGGTGCCGCCGGTGTACTGCAAAAAGGCAATGCTCTCGGGCGTGCTCTGGTTGGGCTTGAGGCTGATTGCGCTACCCTCGGCCAGCACCTGCTTGAAGGGGGTGACGCTGCGCCCATCCCCCAGCGGCAGCTTGAAGGCCGGCACCATCTTGGCCAGGTGGCGCACCGCAAATGTGATCCAGCGGCCGTACCAGGGGCCAAGCAGATCGCCCATCGAGGCCAACACCACATGCCGCACCGGGGTGCGCTCAATCACCTCGGCCAGCACATGGGCAAAGTTTTCCAGCACCACAATCGCAGTGGCGCCGCTGTCCTTGAGCTGGTGCTCCAGCTCGCGGGCGGTGTAGAGCGGGTTGACATTGACGCAGGTGTAGCCCGCGCGTAGCACGCCGGCCATGGTGACCGGAAACTGCGGGATATTGGGCAGCATGATGGCCACCCGTGCACCTGGCTCCAGCCCCAGCCGCTGCAGCCAGGCGCCCAGGGCAGCCGAACGCTGATCGAGCTGCTGGTAGCTCATCCAGCGGCCCATGCAGACCGAAAACGGCCTCGCGGCGTTCTTGCGAAATGAATCTTCCAGCAGCTGGGCCAGCGACTGGTATTGCCCGGGGTCGATGGTGCTGGGCACGCCAGGCGGGTAATGTTTGAGCCAGGGTTGGTCGGACATTGTGGGTTCCTTCAGGTTTCACCGATTGTGCGCGGTTCGGGAGCCCTGCCGTCTTGGGACAAGCCCTAGGTCATGGGTCGATTTGGTCGTACAGTGGCGGCATGGAGCACCCTGGGGACGAATCCGAGCCGAGCGTATCGGGCAAAGCTGGCAAAGCGGGCAACGATCTTGAGCAGCTGCAGTTTGGCCAGCAGCAGTCAGGCCGCTTCAGCCTGCTGCCAGGCAGCAGTGCCAGCATCCGCGAGCTCGGGCCCAGGCACCGAAAGCGCATTGCGCGCCACCTGCTGGCGCTGGATGGGCACGACCGCTACCTGCGCTTTGGCTATATCGCCAGCGATGAGCAGGTCCACCACTATGTGGACGGACTCAATTTTGAGCGCGACGATATCTTAGGCATTCACGACAGGCGCCTGCAGCTGGTGGCGATGGCGCACCTGGCCTATTCGGTCGACCGCAACCTGGCGGCCTGTGCCGAATTCGGGGTGTCGGTGCTGAGCGCTGCGCGCGGCCAGGGCCTGGGCCAGCAGCTGTTTGAGCGCGCGCTGCGTCATGCGCGCAACCAAGGCGTGGAGCAATTGTTCATCCACGCCCTGAGCGAAAACACCCCCATGCTCAAGATTGCCCGCAAGGCGGGCGCCAGGGTGGAGCGTGACGGCGCGGAGTCGCGTGCCTACCTGCGCCTGCCGCCAGCCACCCTGGACTCGCAGCTGGGTGAGCTGATCGAGGAAAAGCTGGCCGAGGCCGACTACCGGCTGCGGCGCCAGGCAAAGCAGTTCTGGGATTTTCTGGCTGGCCTGCAGGAGGTGCGCCGTGGCGTGCGAGCCGGGCGGCACAAGTCTTCGCCATGACCTGAGCCAGGCCGGTGGGTGCGGGCGGCTGTTATCCTTATGGCATTGCAACCATCGCGCTGATCGCGCCATCCGACGTGTCCGACCCTCTGCCTGGGCGTCCTCCTGAACGGGAGGACAAACGTACTTTTCTACGCAAGCTGGCCGAATTTCTCCATCCTGGGCCAGACTCCACTGCCGAGCTGATCGAAACCCTGGCCGAGGCCGAAGACAAGCGCGTGATCGATGCCGAGTCGCGCGTCATGCTCGAGGGCGTACTGCGCATGGCGACCATGTCCGCCGGCGATGTGATGGTGCCTGCCCCCCGCATGGACCTGGTCGATATCGATGCGCCCTTCGAGGAGCTGCTGCACCTGGTGATTGACACCGCGCACTCGCGCTTTCCGGTCTACGAGGGTGAGCGCGAAAACATCATCGGCATCCTGATGGCCAAGGACCTGCTCAAGCTGCAGCGCGCGCCCG
>JAFMJA010000294.1 GCA_017853735.1 Burkholderiaceae bacterium
GCCTGGGTGGTGCGGTTGGCCTTGAGCTTGAGGCCAAAAGCAATGTTCTGCTCTACCGTCAGCCAGGGAAAGACCCCGTACTCCTGAAAGATCACCCCGCGTTCTGGGCCAGGCCCGCGTACTGGGGCGCCGTCGATGAGCACCTGGCCGGTGCTGGGCTGCACGAAGCCCGCCACGATATTCATCATGGTGGTCTTGCCGCAGCCGGAGGGTCCGATGATCGAGACGAATTCACCCTCGGCGATGGCGTAACTGGCATGCTCGACCACGGTCAGGTCGCCAAAGGACACCGAGACGTCCTGAAACTCGATGCGCGTGCGGGCGGTGCTCATGCGATCCTGTCCTGCCAGGCCACCAGGCGCCGACTGGCTGCGCGCAAGCCCAGGTCCATGGCCAGCGCGATAAACCCGATACAGATGATGCCCACATAAATGATGTCGAGCTGGAAGAAGGACGAGGCGTTCTGTATGAGGGCACCCAGGCCTTGTTGGGCAGCAATCAATTCCGAGGCCACCAGGGTGGCCCAAGCCACGCCCAGTGCGACCCGCAGCGCGGTGAGCGTGTGTGGCACAGCCAGCGGCACGATCACCTTGCGAAAGATTTCGGCGTCGGTGGCGCCCAGGGTGCGCGACACCCGGACATAGATCGGGCTGATCTGGGCAATACCTTCGTACATCACAATCACGCCGGCAAAAAAGGAGGCGTAGAGCAGGATGATCACCTTGGCCGGCTCGCCAATGCCGAAATAAACAATCACCAGCGGAATCAGCGCAATCGGGGGCAGGGCGCGAAAGAAGTTGATCAGTGGGTCGATATAGCGGCGCACGCCCCGGTACCAGCCCAGCACAAATCCCACCGGCACGGCCAGGGTGATGCCGCAAGCCACGCCAATGAAGACGCGCTGGGTGGACATCCAGACATCTTTGCCCAGGCGTCCCTCCTGCGCCAGCGACCAGGCCCGCAAGGCAACCATATGCGGGGTGGGCACCAGCGCTGGGTTCACCAGGCCGGAATAGGCCACCGCATACCAGAGCAGCAAGAGGGTAGCCCAGGGGGTCAGCAAGATCAGCAGGCGATTCAAGGGAGCAGAAGTAAGTTGTTTGCCGGAATGGCCTAATGTACTATGATTAGAACTTTAGGGCTATCCTACGCCATCAAACACTTTCAGGCAACCCAGTGAACGCGCTTTTTCGCGAAAGTCCCTTGCCACGCTACGCGCAGCTGGCTGACTTGCTGCGCCAGCGCTTGGCGCGCGGCGTCTGGAAGCCGGGTGAACTGCTGCCGTCACTGGAAAGCCTGATGGCCGAATTTGGTGTGGCCCGCGTCACGGTGCGCCAGGCCATTGAGCGCCTGACCCGTGAGGGTCTGGTCTCGCCGCAGCGTGGGCGCGGCACCTTCGTCACCAGCGCACCCGCCCAGGACCGCTGGCTGCGGTTGCAAAGCAGCCTTCAGGACCTGGCTGCTGTCTACCGCGAAGACCGGCCCAAGCTGACCCTGATCGAGGAGGCTTCGGCGCCGCCCATACTGTCTCCGGGCGATGGCAAAAGTGCAGCTCGTTACCGCTACCTCAAGCGCGTGCACTCGCGCAACGGTGTGGCTTACTGTGTGATCTCGGTCTACCTGGATGATGATGTGTTCAAGTTGGCGCCCAAGCGCTTTCGACGCGAAACGGTGATTCCTGTCCTGCTCGATCTGCCTCAGATAAAAATCGCCCAGGCCAAACAAACCCTGAGGATTGGATCGGCTGATATGGAGGTGGCTGGCCTGCTCGAGATCCCGCTCAATGCCCCGATCGCTGAAGTACGGCGAGTATTCACTGCACCCGATGGCACAGTGCTCTACCTGGGCGAGATCACTTACCGCGGCGACTATATCCACCTCGAGATGAACCTGATTCCCTGAACAAGCCATGTTGAATATCGAGCAGGTCGAAACCTTTGTCTATCGTTGCCCTATCCGCACGCCGGTGCAGACCTCGTTTGGGATCATGCGCGATCGTCCTGCTGTGTTGGTGCGTGTCACGGACACCGATGGCGCCACTGGCTGGGGCGAGATCTGGTGCAACTTTCCGGCAGTCGGCGCGGAGCATCGTGCGCGTTTGGTAGCCTCGGTGTTTGCCCCCTTGCTGCAGGGCCAGATGTTTACCGACCCGCCCAGCGCTTATCAAGACCTGAGCGAACGCACCGCGGTCTTGGCAATTCAAAGCGCTGAGCCTGGGCCCATCGCCCAGTGCATCGCAGGCCTGGATACTGCCTTGTGGGACCTGCACGCTCGCCGCGCGGGCAAAGCGCTGTGGCGCCTGCTCGGTGGCACTGATCCCACTCTGGGGGTGTACGCCAGCGGCTTGAACCCCACTGAACCTGAAGTCTTGGCGGCACGTTGCCACGAGGCCGGCTACCGCGCGTTCAAGCTCAAGGTGGGCTTTGGCCGTGGCCGCGACCACGCCAATCTGCAGGCCTTGCGCCAAGTCATCGGCGACTGCGCGCTGATGGTGGACGCCAACCAGGCCTGGGATCTGGCCACTGCCTGTGTTGAAGCGAAAGCGCTCCAACCCTTTGCTTTGCGCTGGCTCGAAGAGCCGCTGCGTGCGGACCGGCCCTGGTCTGAATGGCAGGCACTGGCTGCTGCTTCACCGGTGCCGCTGGCTGGCGGCGAAAACCTGGCGGGCGATCAGGCCTTCGACCAGGCGCTGGCCGAGGGCGCACTGCAAGTAGTGCAGCCTGACCTGGCCAAGTGGGGCGGCATTTCTGGCTGCCTGCCAGTGGCCAGGCGCATTCGCCAGGCAGGGCGGCGATATTGCCCGCACTATCTGGGTGCTGGCATCGGCCTGCTGGCATCGGCCCATGTGCTGGCTGCGGTGGGTGGTGATGGGCTGCTGGAGGTTGATGCCAATCCCAATCCTCTGCGCACCCTGAGCTGTGGCCCTGTCAACGCGGTGCGTGAAGGTCAGATCACACTCAGCGATGCGCCTGGACTGGGCATTCACATGGATCTTGCAACCCTGCGCGAGTATCTGGTTCATATCTAAGTCAAAGGCAAGCACTTCTTCACCGACCTCTATGCGTACCATTTTTGTTCTCTTTGACTCACTGGTGCGCGCTGCACTGGAGTGCTACGGAAGTGAATCGGTAGCCACGCCGAATTTCAAGCGTTTTGCCGAGCGTGCGATCACCTTCGACACCCATTTTGTGGGCAGCCTGCCCTGTATGCCGGCGCGGCGTGATCTGCATACCGGGCGGATCAATTTTCTGCA
>JAFMJA010000041.1 GCA_017853735.1 Burkholderiaceae bacterium
GCTGGCGCCGCGGCCGTAGAGCCTGCCCTGGCGGTGGGTCGGTAAAAAGGGATCGCAGCTCCACTTTTCCACCGGCCCAGTGGGCACCACATCGGTATGACCTGCAAAGACCAGCAGGGGGGCATCGGGCTGGCTGACCCGTTTGGCCCAGAGGTTGGTGACGCGAAAATCCGCAGGTCCGCTGACAATGGTCTCGCAGCTAAAGCCGATGGCTTGCAGACGGGAGCTGATCAGCGCCTGGCAGCCGGCATCCTCCGGTGTGACTGAGGGGATGGCCAGAAGCTGTTCGGTCAGTTGCAGGGTGCGCGACATAGGGGGCTCAGCGTTGCGGATCCAGCGTGATGTCGCCAAAGGACGGAGGCTCGGAAGGCAGGGGTGCAGAGCCGGCCGCTGTTCCCGCTTTGAATTCGTTGTCCATGCGCCAGAGCAAGTTGTTGGGCGAATCCGCATTGGCCAGTCCCTCGGCGCGATCGACCACGCCCTGGGCAATCAGCCGTGCAATGTCTTGCTCAAAGGTTTGTGAGCCCTGCGCCATGGATTTTTCCAGGGCTTCCTTGACCCCAAAAAAATCACCTCGTTCGATCAGCTCGCCAATCAGCTTGGTGTTGAGCATGACTTCCACTGCCGGGGTGCGGGTGCCGGCGATGGTACGCAGCAGGCGCTGAGAAATGATCGCGCGCAGCGAACTGGCCAGGTCATTGAGCATGGCCGGTCGGACCTCGGCCGGATAAAAGCTCAGGATCCGGTTGAGTGCCTGATAACTGTTGTTGGCATGCATGGTGGCCAGGCAAAGATGGCCTGACTGCGCAAAGGACATGGCCGCACCCATGGTTTCTCGGTCACGAATTTCCCCGATCAGGATGACATCGGGCGCCTGGCGCAGCGCGTTGCGCAGGGCGGTGTTCAGAGATTCGGTGTCGGTGCCGATTTCGCGCTGGTTGATCACCGACTTGCGGTTGTTGAACAAGAATTCGATCGGATCTTCAACCGTCAGAATATGGCCCGACACCCGATGGTTGCGGTAATCGATCATGGAAGCCAGGGTGGTGCTCTTGCCGGCCCCGGTTGAGCCCACCATCAGGATCAGGCCGCGCTTTTCCATGATCAGATCGGCCAGCACCATGGGGACCGACAAGGTCTCCAGGGCAGGGATCTCACCAGATACAAATCGAATGACAGCGGACACCGAGCCGCGCTGGTTCATCGCGCTGAGTCGAAAACGGCCCACCCCGGGCATGGGAATGCCCACATTGAGCTCATGGTTGCGGTCGAGATCTTCGAGCTGTTCGGTCGAGAGCACCTCGGCTAGCAGGTTGCGTGGCGCATCCACTGGCAGCACCTGGTTGTTGATCGGCACGCAATTGCCGTTGATCTTGATGAGCACCGGGGAGTGGCATGCGATGTAGATGTCCGAGGCACGCTTCTCAGCCATCAGGCGCAGGATTTTATCCATCGTGCCAGAACTCATGCGGGCCTGCCTTTGCTGGTGGTCATTGGATCAAGGGTCAGTCTGTATCGATGGTGCTGGATCAGTCGCGCAGCAAATCATTCAGACTGGTTTTGGCCCGGGTCTGTGCATCCACCCGTTTGACAATCACCGCGCAGTACAAACTGTATTTGCCATCGGCGCTGGGCAGGTTTCCTGAGACCACCACCGATCCGGCGGGTACACGGCCGTAGTGGATCTCGCCAGTGGTACGGTCATAGATCTTGGTGCTTTGGCCAATGTAGACGCCCATGGAAATCACCGAGTTTTCTTCCACCACCACGCCCTCGACAATTTCGGATCGGGCTCCGATGAAGCAGTTGTCCTCGATGATGGTGGGACCCGCCTGCACGGGCTCAAGCACCCCGCCGATGCCCACCCCGCCAGACAGGTGCACGTTCTTGCCGATCTGGGCACAGGAACCCACGGTGGCCCAGGTGTCGACCATGGTGTTTTCATCGACATAAGCGCCAATATTCACATAGGACGGCATCAGGATCGCGCCCTTGGCGATGTAGCTACCTCGGCGAGCCACGGCGGGTGGCACCACCCTGACGCCGGTGGCGGCCATTTTTTCAGGGCTGAGATGGGAGAACTTGGTCTGGACCTTGTCATAAAAACCCAGGTCGCCAGCCTTGATGATCTCGTTGTCCCGAAGTCGAAAAGACAGCAGTACGGCTTTTTTGATCCACTGATGAACCGTCCACTTGCCAACGCCTGTTCGGGTGGCCACCCGCAGTCGGCCGGTGTTGAGTTCATTGATGACATGTTCGACCGCATCGGCCACATCCTTCGGGGCGCTCTTGGTGGAGATGTTGGCACGCTGTTCCCAGGCGGCGTCGATGATTTCTTGCAGTTGTTGGCTCATGAGAATGATTCCTAGTGGGTGAACAACAGAGCCATCGCTCTGTGTCACCCGGTTTCAGGGTTTGGTGTTGACAAATTTGACAATGCGCTGGGCGGCTTCCACACATTCGGCAGTCTCGGCAACCAGTGCCATGCGGATGCGCCCGGCGCCGGGATTGATTCCGCCGACTTCGCGAGCGAGAAAGCTGCCCGGCAGCACGGTCACATTGTAATGAGCATAAAGCTCCCGGGCGAACAGAGTGTCGCTCCCGGCGCAGCAGTCTTTGACGCCGGCCCACAGGTAGAAGGCCGCATCGGGCAGGGCCACATCGAGCACCGGGGTCAGCATCGGCGTGACCTGGGCGAATTTGGCGCGGTACTGGTTGCGGTTCTCGATCACATGCTGCTCATCGTTCCAGGCCGCCACGCTGGCGGCCTGCACCACGGTGCTCACCGCACATCCATGGTAGGTGCGGTAGAGCAGAAAAGGCTTGATCAGATTGGCATCTCCGGCCACAAAACCGCTGCGCATGCCTGGCACATTGCTGCGTTTTGACAGACTGGTCAGCGCGATCAGGTTCCGGAAATCCTTGCGTCCGAGCTTGCTGGCTGCTTCCAGGCCACCCAGAGGGGGCTCGTCACGAAAATAAATCTCGCTGTAGCACTCGTCTGAAGCAATCACAAAGCCATGCCGGTCACTCAGCTCGAACAGTTTCTTCCACTCCTGCAGTGACATGACCGCGCCGGTAGGATTGCCGGGTGAGCAGGTAAAAATGAGCTGGGTTCGTTGCCAGACTTCCTCAGGCACGCTGTCCCAGTCAATCGCGAAATTGCGTTGGGGGTCGCTGGACGCGTAATGCACATGGGCACCCGCCAGCAAGGTGGCCCCCTCATAGATCTGGTAGAAGGGGTTGGGGCAGATCACCGTCGCGCCATCCTGGCTGCCGTCCACCACGGTCTGGGTCAGGGCAAACAGGGCTTCTCGAGAACCATTGACCGGCAAGACCTGGCTGGCCGGATCGACCTGTACCCCATAACGCCGCTGCAACCAGCCGGCCACAGACTGCTTGAATTCAGCCTCGCCTGCTGTCGCAGGGTAGACCGAGAGTCCTGAAAAATGCCTGGCCATGGCCTCAGTGATCAGGGCTGGCGTGGCGTGCTTGGGCTCACCAATACCCAGGCTGATTGGGCGATAGGCCGGATTCGGACGGATGCCGGCAAAAAGCTGGCGTAGCCGCTCGAAGGGATAGGGTTGAAGGCGGGAAAGATTCGGATTCATGGAGCCACATTATCCTGTGGCGCGCCCACGGTATCATCAAGTCTGGGGCCAAGCGGTTTGGGCTCGTAAAGATCAATCAAATCAATTAGTTAGGTTAGTTGTGCGTCTCACCTCGATCAAGCTGTCCGGGTTCAAATCCTTTGTCGAGCCCACCAATTTCCTGCTGCCCGGTCAACTGGTGGGGGTGGTCGGCCCCAACGGGTGCGGCAAATCCAACATCATCGATGCGGTGCGTTGGGTGCTGGGCGAAAGCCGTGCCAGCGAGCTGCGCGGTGAGTCGATGCAGGACGTCATCTTCAACGGCACCACCAACCGCAAGCCTTCTGGTCGAGCCAGTGTGGAGCTGGTCTTTGACAACTCCGATTTTCGCGCGGGCGGGCAGTGGAGCCAGTATGGCGAGATTGCGGTCAAGCGGGTGCTGACCCGAGACGGCACTTCGAGCTACTACATCAACAACCAGCCAGTGCGTCGCCGCGATGTGCAGGATGTATTCCTGGGCACCGGCCTGGGGCCTCGTGCCTACGCAATCATCGGCCAGGGCACGATCAGTCGCATCATCGAGTCCCGGCCCGAAGAGCTGCGTCTCTTCCTGGAGGAAGCTGCGGGTGTGTCCAAGTACAAGGAGCGTCGGCGCGAGACCGAAAACCGGCTGGCAGATACCCGCGAAAACCTGACCCGGGTGGAAGATATCCTGCGCGAGCTCACTGCCAACCTGGAAAAACTGGAGCAGCAGGCTCTGGTTGCCCAGCAGTACAACACGCTGCAGGCCGATGCCAGCCTCAAGCAGCATCAGCTCTGGTACCTGAAACAGGCCGAGGCCCAGAATGACCAGAACCGAATCCGCCTTGAGGTTGACAAGTCTGTGATCGAGTTGGAGTCAAGGGTTGCCAATCTGCGCCATATCGAAGCTGATCTGGAGTCCATCCGTCAGGCCCACTACAGCGCGGGGGATGAGGTCAACCAGGCCCAAGGCAAGCTGTATGAGGCCACTGCGGAAGTGGGTCGGCTGGAAGCGGAAATCCGCTTTGTGGTGGAGGGACGCCAGCGGGTGCAGCAGCGATTGCTCAGCCTGCGTGAACAATCCAGCCAATGGGCGACCCGCAAAACCGAGTCCCAAAGCGAAATCGATGGCCTGGCCCAGCAGATGCAAGAGGGCCAGCAGGCCAGACAGCAGGCCGATGCCAAACTTCAGGCGCAAGCGCAGGCCCTGCCGGAACTGGAAGAAGCCCTGCGCCAGGCGCAGCAACGTGCCAACGAACAGCGCGGGAGCGTCACCCAGGTACAGCAGCAGATCCAGGTCCTGGCCGCCGAGCAGCGCAGCCTGGATGAACAAACCCGGCAACTGCAGCAGCGCCAGGAACGCCTGCAAGCCGATCGCAAATCCTTGACCGCACCCGATGAATCGCGCCTGCTTCACCTGCAGGCGCAATTGAGCGAGGCCAGGCGCAGCGCGGAACTGGCCCAGGCACGGCTGCAGGAACTGCAGGACAGTGCCCCCAAACTGGATGAAGCCAGGCGAGCACAGCACGACATCGTCAATACAGAATCTGCCCGTCAGGCCGATCTCTCGGCCCGACTCGAAGCCCTCAAAGCCCTGCAGGAAAAGGTCAAGACCGATGGTCGGCTCCAGCCCTGGCTGGCCAAGCATGGTCTGGCTGGCATGCAGGCGCTCTGGAGCCGTCTGCACATTGAGCAGGGCTGGGAAAACGCCCTGGAAGCTGCGCTGCGAGAGCGCATGGGCGCGCTGGAGGTCAGCCGCATCGATATGGTCAAGGCGTTCGCCGCTGACTTGCCGCCGGCCAAACTGGCTTTTTACATGCCTGGGGCTGCTGCGCAGGCACAGGCATCGGGCAAGTTGCCTCGTCTGGTGGACCTGATGCGGGTGGACGATGCCGGATTGAAAGCGGTATTGACCGATTGGCTGGGCGGCTGTTATGTCGCGCACAGTTTTGAGGAGGCGCTGGCACAGCGTGATCAGCTTCGCCCAGGAGAGGCGCTGTTTGTGAAAAGTGGTCATGCGGTCAGCGCCCACAGCGTGAGCTTTTATGCCCAGGATTCGGAGCAGGCTGGTTTACTGGGGCGGGCGCAGGACATCGAAAACCTGGAAAAGCAGTTGCGCGCCCAGTCCTTGATCAGTGAGGAGTCGCGCAGTGCATTGGCTCGCGCTGAAGCGGCTTATGCGGAGGTGTCGCAGTTATTGCTGAGTGCCCGGCGTGAGGCCAGCGAGAGCACGACCCGCGCGCATGACCTGCAGGTGGAAACCTTGCGCCTGTCCCAGCTGGCTGAGCAGACGCAAGCGCGCAGCACTCAGATTGGTGAAGACCTGAACGAAGTGGAGTCGCAGCTGGATTCCCTGCAACTGCGCCGTAGCCAGGCCGAAGGCCGCTTTCAGGAACTGGACATGCAGCTGGCGGACCAGCAGGAACGCCATGCCCAGTTGGACGAGCGTGTGCTCGAGGCGGGCCAGCAATTGAATGCCAGTCGTGAACAACAACGTGAGCTTGAGCGGCTGGCGCAAGAATCGGCTTTTGTCCTGCGCGCACTCGATGCCCGCCAATCCGAGCTCTTGCGCACCATCGAAACTGCAGATCAACAAGCCCAATCCCTGGTGCAACAGGAGCAGGCCGCCCAAGAGGAGTTGACCCGGCTGGATGATGCAGCCGCGCAGGCCGGTTTGCAAAGCGCGCTGGCCTTGAAGCTCGAGCGTGAGCAGGCTCTAGGCGCCAAGCGCAGCCTTTACGATGACCTGACCGCCAAGCTGCGTGCCAGTGATGAGCGCCGACTTCAGGTGGAGCGCGAGCTCGATCCGCTGCGCCAGCGCATCACCGACTTGCAGCTCAAGGAGCAGGCCGCACGCCTGGGCCTGGAGCAATATGCGCAATTGCTGGCCGATGCTCAGGCGGATCTGGAGCAGGTGGCTCTGTCCATTCGCGAGGGCAATGTGCGCCTGAGCGGTTTGCAGGGCGAGATTGATCGGCTACATCGCGAGATTGCGGCGCTGGGTGCGGTGAACCTGGCCGCCTTGCAAGAGCTGGACCATGCGCGCGAGCGCAAGCAGTTTCTGGATGCCCAATCGGCTGACCTGAACGAGGCCATGACCACGCTTGAAAATGCGATCCGCAAGATCGATGCGGAAACCCGCGAGTTGCTCAGCAGCACCTTCACCACGGTCAACCAGCACTTTGGTCAAATGTTCCCGGAGCTGTTTGGTGGTGGGCAGGCCAAGCTGATCATGACTGGGGATGAAATTCTTGATGCAGGCGTTCAAGTCATGGCGCAGCCGCCTGGCAAGAAAAACCAGACCATCCATCTTCTCTCTGGCGGCGAAAAGGCCCTGACTGCGATCGCCCTGGTGTTTGCGATTTTCCAGCTCAACCCAGCACCGTTCTGTCTGCTCGATGAGGTGGACGCTCCACTGGATGACGCCAATACCGAACGCTACACCAAGCTGGTCAGCAGTATGAGTAAGAGCACCCAGTTCCTGTTCATCAGCCACAATAAGATCGCCATGGAAATGGCCGAACAGTTGATTGGGGTGACCATGCAGGAGCAGGGCGTTTCACGTCTGGTGGCTGTCGATATGGAGTCGGCGGTATCCCTGTCGGAGATAGCTTGAACCTCAATATGAGCAGCATCCAGATCGGATTGGCAATTGCTGGCGGCCTGATTCTGGCGCTGGTGGTCCTGCACAGTGCCTGGACCTCCCATCGCCGCCAACCTCGTCAGGCTGAGCCAGAGCCTGTGCGCCTGGAGCCTGGTGTCGAGCCTTCCCCTGAATCCCAGTCTGCGGACGATTCATCCCTGGACGCGCTGCCCCTGCCTTTGCCACTGGCCGACAAAACCAAGCCTCTACTCGACCCACTGATTGATGTGATTGCGCAGATTGATCTGGACGTCCCGGTACCCGGCGAGGCTGTGCTGACGCACCTGCCCCCGACCCGCCGGCTGGGTAGCAAGCCGTTGAACTTTGAAGGCCTGAATGAGCAGACCGGCCAATGGGAGCCGCCCATGGCGGGTCAACGTTACTCCAGCCTGCAGGCAGGTGTGCAGCTTGCCAACCGCTCCGGGGCACTTAATGAAATCGAATACTCTGAATTCGTGGTGAAAACTCAGGCCCTGGCGGATGGTCTGGGCGGCACCCCGGATTTCCCCGAAATGCTGGATGAAGTGGCACGTGCGCGTGAACTCGATCAGTTTGCAGGTGCCCATGATGCCCAACTGAGTATCACCCTCAGGGCACGCAACGCCGCCTGGAGCCCCGGTTATGTGCACCAGCATGCCTCCCGTCTGGGCTTTGTTGCGGGCGTCATGCCTGGCCGCATGGTGCTGCCTGCTTCGGAGTCTGGCCTGCCACCGGTGTTGGCCCTGACCTTTGATGCGCAGGCGGCCCTGGCCGAAGACCCGGCGCAATCGGCGCTGTTTGTGGTGACCCTGACCCTGGACGTGCCCCAGGTCGGTCGGACCGAACAGCCGTTTGCGCGCATGCGCGAAGCTGCCGATCGGCTGGCCCAGGCAATGGATGGCAGCATCACCGATGACAACGGACAGCCGCTGGGCCAAGAGGCCCTGGACCAGATTGCCCAGGAGCTTGACAAGCTCTACAACACCCTGGAATCCCGTGACATTGCTGCAGGAACCCAGGTGGCACGTCGGCTGTTTTCATGATGCATAGACGCCAGCCGCAAGCCTTGGGCTGCTCGGCGGGTGAGGCGGTTTCAACAGCGACTGTTCTACCAGAGACATGACGATCCACCCCCCATCGTCAGCTGGCGGACCGAAGGACCCGGCCTTCGAACATGCCCAGGCACTGCGGCGCCTTCTGCACCAGTACAACCATAGCTACTATGTGCTGGACAGTCCCCAGGTGCCTGATGCGGAATACGATCGGCTGTTTCGTGAATTGCAAGCCATCGAGGCATTGCATCCCGATTGGGTGACGCCAGACTCGCCGACCCAGCGGGTGGGCGGAGTGGCGCTCTCGGCCTTTGCGCCAGTCCATCATGCTGTGCCAATGCTCAGCATTCGTACGGAGACCGACACCGATGCCAGTGGTGCAGAGAATTTTGATGCGCGTGTACGCCGCGAACTGGGGCTGAGTCCGCAGGATCTGCCGCTGGAATATGTGGCTGAACTCAAATTTGACGGTCTGGCCATCAATCTGCGCTATGAACAGGCCGTGCTGGTGCTGGCTGCTACCCGGGGCGACGGGGCGGTGGGTGAGGATGTGACCCAGAATATTCGTACCGTAGGGCAGGTCCCTCTGCGTTTGCCAGAGGACGTGCCGCCGGTTTTGGAGGTGCGTGGTGAAATCTATCTCCGGCGTGATGATTTCGAGGCACTCAATCAGCGGCAGCGAGACAAGGGCGACAAGACATTTGTCAATCCGCGCAATGCAGCTGCCGGATCGGTGCGCCAGCTTGACCCGGCGATTGCTGCACAGCGCCCTTTGAGTTTTTATGCCTATGGCCTGGGCGAGGTGACGCCTGGTGTCTTTGCCGCATCAAGCCACTACGAATGGCTGCAGGCGCTTAAACGCTGGGGCTTTCCTGTGTGCGAGCACACCTCGCTGGCCCTGGGCGCTGCAGAACTGTCCGCCTACCATCGTCATATTGCCAACCTGCGCGACAGCCTGGCATTTGATATCGATGGAGTGGTCTACAAGGTCAACAGTCTGGCCTTGCAGCAGCAGTTGGGCTTTGTCACCCGAGAGCCGCGCTGGGCGGTGGCGCATAAATATCCGGCCCAGGAGATGCTCACCACTGTGCAAGCCATCGAGGTTCAGGTGGGGCGCACTGGCAAGCTCACACCGGTGGCCAAGCTGGCACCGGTGTTTGTCGGTGGCGTCACTGTCACCAACGCGACTCTGCACAATGAGGACGAAGCCCGGCGCAAGGATGTGCGCGTGGGTGATACGGTGATCGTACGTCGCGCTGGGGATGTGATTCCTGAGGTGGTGGCTGTGTTGCCAGACAAGCGTCAGCCCGGCTCGCCGATTTTCACCATGCCAAGCTTATGTCCGGTCTGCGCTTCTTTGGCAGTGCGCGAGCCCGGCGAGGCCGATCACCGTTGCTCCGGCGGACTTTTCTGCGCAGCCCAGCGCAAACAGGCGATTCTTCACTTTGCCCAGCGCCGGGCCATGGATATTGAAGGCCTGGGTGACAAACTGGTGGACCAGCTGGTTGACCAGGAAGTGGTCAAGGTACTGCCTGACCTCTACCGGCTTGGCTTGACGGCTTTGGCGGCATTGGATCGCATGGCTGAAAAATCGGCCCAGAATGTGTTGAGCGCCCTGGAAAAATCCAAGTCCACCACCTTGCCACGATTTCTATTTGGTTTGGGCATCCGGCATGTGGGCGAAGCCACTGCCCGCGAGCTGGCCCGACAGTTTGGTTCGCTCGACGCCATCATGGCGGCAAGCCCTGAGCAGCTGTTGCAGGTCCCGGATATTGGCCCGGTGGTGGCGCAAAGCATCAGGACATTTTTTGATCAAGCTCACAACCGTGAGGTGATCGAGCAGCTGCGTGCCTGTGGCGTGCACTGGCCAGAAGGTGTCTCCATACATCCCGTCCTCAGTCCATTGGCGGGCAAGACCTTTGTCTTGACCGGAACGCTCACCGCGCTCAGCCGGGATCAGGCCAAGTTGAAATTGGAGTCTGCCGGTGCCAAGGTGGTCGGTTCGGTCAGTAAAAAGACCGACTATGTGGTGGCTGGCCAGGAAGCTGGTAGCAAGCTGGACAAGGCTCGCGAGCTGGGTGTCCCGGTGCTGGACGAGGCGGGCTTTGAGGCGTTGCTGAGCCAGCTTGCCGCTGATCAGCCAGCCGGAACTACCTGAATCCGGCCCCTGGCGCTTGTACGTTTTTTTTAAAACCCTGTCTAACCAATAATCCAACAGACGTTATGCTTGCAAGCATGGCAGTCCGTGAAATACTTCAGATGGGTGATGAGCGCTTGCTGCGCCATGCGCAAGCAGTGAGCGATTTTGGCAGCGACAGCCTGCTGGCCCTGGTGCAGGATCTGCTCGATACGATGATTGCTGCCAATGGCGCAGGACTGGCTGCCCCACAAATTGGTGTGAATCTGCAGGTGATTGTCTTTGGTGGTGAACGGATTAATCCACGCTACCCCGACGCCCCTCTGGTACCCCGCACGGTCTTGTGCAACCCGGTGATCCGTCCCATGGGTCGCATCGAGGAGGAGGGGCTGGAGGGCTGCTTGTCCGTCCCGGGTGAGCGGGCCCTGGTGCCCCGCTGGCAGCACATCCGCTACACTGGTTTTGATCCCTATGGCGTGCCCATTGACCGTACCGTTGAGGGTTTCCATGCCCGTGTGGTGCAGCATGAATATGACCACCTGATCGGCGTGCTCTACCCGATGCGCTTGAGTCAGCGCGATCTGGATCGTGATTTGTTGGCCAAGACACCGATTGGAACTGATGGAAGGAGTGCTCAAGATGCAACCGAAAAACTTTGAAGCTTTTCAGCAACAGAAACTGAGCGAAGGCTATGACCAGGCCCTGATCCGTAATTGGGAGCCCAATCAGGTCAATGAGGCGCATACCCATCCATTTGATACCGATGCGGTGGTGGTGCAGGGAGAATTTGTTCTCACCCGTCATGGTCAATCCCGTACCTACAAGGTGGGCGACAGTTTCCAGGTCCTACGTGGTGAGATGCACTCCGAGCAGTACGGTCCAGAGGGCGCGGTATTCTGGGCTGCCAGAAAAAACTAAGCGCCTCAACTCAAGTTGCGATAAGTCTGCGCATCGCTCAGCCTGCAAGCATGCATTCTTCGGATCAGTTGGGGCCATCACGCCGCATGCGGGTCTCGATTTCTCTCAGCCGCACATAGTGGGCGCGACCCAGTCGGCCCACTGGTCTCGTTGCCTGATCAAGCAGGAGGTCAAGCCGGTGGCGCTTGCCATCACGCTCACCCAGATAGACTTTTTCAGCGATATGAATATGGATCACATCGCCCATGATCCACTGGTTCGTGCCCAGATCAATGATGTCGCGTAGCTTGCATTCAAATGCCACGGGTGTCTTGTCCACACGCGGCGGCCGCACACAGGTAGAGGCCACTTCACGAATTCCTGTATAGGCAAACTCGCTTTTTCCATGGGCCAGGTCAGCTGAGGTGTTGACCATTTCATCCAGCAGCTCCTCGGGTGATAAATTGACCACAAATTCACCGTTGTCGCGAATGTTGATCAAGGTGTCCTTGGCTTGTCGGTTCTGGTCGTTGTGATTGTCCCCGCGCGGCCCACAGGAAAAACCCAGCACCGGTGGTGATGGGCAGCAGACATTGAAAAAACTGAACGGCGCAATATTGGAGACGCCTGCACGGTTGATGGTCGATACCCAGGCAATCGGCCGTGGAATCACGCTGTCACGCAGTAAAAAATACATTTCTCCGGGATCAAATTCAGAAACCGAAAGCGAAACTGTAGGTTGTTGGGGGTCTGTCATGGTTGTTGTAAGACTGATTCAAAAAAAGATGGTTGAGTGACTTCAGCCACAGGGCTGCAAAGGGTTATATCACTGCCGATCAGGGAGCGATCAATTGTTGATCTGGCCAAGTCTTCCGCATGATAAAGTGAGTTCGGTTGACTCAACCAGATTCAGAAGCACAACACACGCCAGAGCTTCAGCTTGCAAAATCCATATTCACACGACGATGACATGAAACAGATGAAAAGTGAAGTTCTCGATGGCATGCAAATCGACTGGGATGTGCCTATCACCATGGATGACGGCCTGGTCTTGCGCGCCGATGTGTTCAGGCCGACAAGCCCAGGCTCTTTCCCTGCGCTGATCAGCTACGGTCCTTACGGCAAAGGGCTCGCCTTTCAGGAGGGCTATAAGACCGCCTGGGAAATCATGGTGCGTGAGAACCCCGACGCGGTAGCAGGCACTTCCAACAAATATGCCAATTGGGAAGTGGTGGACCCTGAGAAGTGGGTTCCCGATGGCTACGTCTGCATTCGCGTGGACTCGCGTGGCGCCGGTCGTTCGCCTGGCTATCTGCAGCACAACAACGCGCGCGAGACCCGTGATATCTATGAGTGTGTCGAATGGGCTGCGGCCCAGCCCTGGTGCAATGGCAGGGTGGGCATGAATGGAATTTCCTACTACGCGAGCAACCAATGGCGCGCAGCGGCATCACAGCCACCCCATCTGGCTGCAATTTGTGCATGGGAGGGCTGGAACGATGCGTACCGTGAAGCCAACCGCCATGGCGGAATTGCCTGCACTTTCCGAAAAAACTGGCAGGACATGCAAGTCAAGACGGTCCAGCACGGCATGGGCGAACGAGGCAGGAAAAGCCCGGTGACTGGCGAGCTGGTGTGCGGTCCTGAAACATTGACCGATGAAGAGCTGCTGCGCAATCGTGAGGACATGTGGGGTGAGGTACTTTCCCGCACCCTGGATTCGCCCTATTACCGGGAGCGCTCTGCCGATTTGGGCAAGGTCATAGTTCCCTTGCTGACGGCGGCGAACTGGGGAGGCCAGGGTCTGCACACCCGGGGCAATTTTTCAGGCTTTACCGATTCGGCATCCAGGCAGAAATGGCTAGAAGTGCATGGCGGGTCCCACTGGGCACCGTTCTACACCGACTACGGGGTGCGTCTGCAAAAGCGTTTTTTTGACCATTTTCTCAAGGGAGCCAACAATGGGTGGGACATGGAGCCCAGGGTTCTGTTGCAGATCAGGCATCCGGGCGAAAGGTTTGTTGCGCGTCATGAAAATGAATGGCCGTTGGCTCGAACCCGCTGGACCCGGTACCACCTGAATCCAGGCACGATGAGCTTGTCAGCAGAGCCGGTTGCGGCCGCTCAGTCGATCAGCTACGACATGATGGGCGATGGCCTCAATTTTTCCCTCAAGGTGCAAGGAGCACCGCTGGAGATCACCGGGCCGATTGCGCTCAAACTCTTTGTCGAGTCATCGACCTCGGATGCAGATATTTTTGCAGTCCTGCAGGTGTTCGATGAGCAGGACAAGGAAGTTGTTTTCCAGGGCGCATTGGATCCCCACACCCCCATTGCCCAGGGCTGGCTGCGCGCTTCCCAGCGTAAGTTGGATCCCCAGCGCAGCCTGCCATATCGGCCATTTCATAGCCATGACGAAAAGCAGCCGCTGGTGCCTGGCCAGGTCTACGAGCTGGATGTGGAAATCTGGCCAACCTGCATAGTGGTTCCGCCGGGATACCGCGTCGTGCTCACTGTTCGCGGAAAGGACTATGAGTACGCGGGGGAGCGTGCTGTGCTGTCCAATATGAAAAACCCGATGAAGGGCTGCGGACCCTTTGAGCATGATGATGAAACCGATCGCCCACCGGATATTTTTGGTGGCAAGGTCAAACTGCATGCCGGACCTGGGCGCGAATCCAGCGTGCTATTGCCCATCATTCCTCCCGCTTGAAATTTTTTGTTCGACTCAAGAAAGGACTTCGCCATGAAATCAAAAATGATGTTCCAGTCTGTTGTAGCGGGCGTACTGCTTCTGTCCTCGTTGTTATGCATTG